>NZ_JAYMDY010000017.1:0-80350 GCF_037027245.1 Pseudoalteromonas sp. CH_XMU1449-3 | reverse complement strand
TGCCTTTGTTATCTTACGTTACTTTAACCCTGTCGGCGCACATGAATCTGGTCTTATTGGTGAAGACCCAAATGGTATTCCTAACAACTTATTACCTTATATTTCGCAAGTCGCTGTGGGTAAGCTAGAAAAGCTAGGTGTGTTTGGGGATGACTACGATACTGTAGATGGTACAGGTGTTCGTGACTATATCCATGTCGTCGACTTAGCATTAGGTCACTTAAAAGCGCTGAACCGAATTGCAAGTGATACAGGTGCGCACGTATTTAACCTAGGCACAGGTAATGGTTATTCAGTACTGCAAATGGTTACCGCTTTTGAGAAAGCCAGTGGTCAAGCCGTACCATACCAAATTTCGCCGCGCCGAGCTGGCGATATTGCAGCTTGCTACGCAGCTCCAGAAAAAGCGTTAAAAGAGCTTGGCTGGCAAGCAGAGCGTGGTATCGATGAGATGATGCAGGATACATGGCGCTGGCAAAGCAATAACCCGAACGGTTACAAATAGTCAAAGTCATTATAAGGCCGATGTTCACACATCGGCTTTTTAATTTGATGAGGCTTTCTTAAGCTGCGCAATACCCCAGAAAAGTACCCCAGCCCCCGTGCACGATAAGAAAAAGAACAACCCTAAGCCGACAGGCGATCCCCAAAACAAAATACTGTATAAAACTTCCATCTCTATATCCTTTATTATTATTTGAATAGTCAGTTATATAAGTTTTAGTAACAGCTCGTCAAGCCGCACATCAGCGCATTGCTTGAATGCTCGCAAGTGCTGCAGCTAGCTGTGCTTTTAGTTTTTTATAGCGTATATAAACAGCCAGCACGATAATGCCATTAATACCAAGCTGGATAAGCCATAGGCTGTATGTTTTAAACATAACCATATTAAACAAGGCAACGATTAACAAAGCGCACCAAAGCACAACGCAGCCAATAAAACTCACATGCCAGTAATGAATTTGATGCTTCAGCTGGCTTTCTTTAAAATTAAGCATTGCATTAACGTCTAACGTTTCTGCTCGCCAAAGCTTTCGTCTTAAACGGTATGACCAAATTCCAAAACCTGAAGGAATAGGCACTAATAGCGCAAACATAATGGTTTCATAGGTGTTTTTTGCCTCAAATAACATGGCGTAAATACAAAATACGGTTACCACAACACCTAAAAATGAGTCGATTAACCCTTTTAGCTTTAACTTAGTTCGCGACTTTTGCGTTTGTGCTATTAACGCTGCACTATCCACTTTCGGCGTTGCTTGCACAAATGCCTGCTGCCACTTAGCTAATTGATCATCTGCTTCGAATTTATCCACGTTATTTACTCCATTAGGCTCGCAATTTGCTGTCTTGCTCTACTTGCACGTTTAGCAACAGCATCTTCAGACAGTCCCAGCGTTTGAGCTATCTCACTTTGATTAAACCCTTCAAGCTGTAAAGCAAGCACCTGCCGATATTTCAGCGTTAATTTACGAAGGGCAGCCATTAAATCTAAACTGTCGTCTGGTGACTTATGCGCACTTAAGGCTTGGGTGTAATCAATACTTTCAGAGCTTGCCACCTCTTTGCGGTTTTGCTCTTTTATCACATGATCAACCGCTTTATTGTGAGCTATTCGGGCAATATAGGTTTTTATGCTGGCATCGCCACGAAAGGCAACATCGGGTGATGAGTCACTACTTTCAAAAGCGCGCCAAACAGCCAACGACATCTCTTGAATTAGCTCATCTTGTAGCGCTTGATTGATCTCGTAAGTTGCAGCAACACGCGCCAACAGCGGCGCGTATTCATTCAGCAATGTGTTTATTTGAACATCAGCTTTCACTGTACTTCCATGTTTTTATTATTATTTGAACAAACGATTATAGGCACAAAAGTAGGTACATGCTAATACCGGCCCTACCAACAACATAGGTAAAAGACTATAAGGAGCAGTAAAGGTAACAAGCATATTAATCAAACAAAGCATGCTTAATGGTTTAATCACCTTTAGTGCCGTTGTAATGCCTCCTTTAACAGCTTTACTAAGCGAAGCATTGTTTAAAAGTAACAGAGGTACCACAAACATAAGCAACATATTTACAGGAACAATTGATACAAACATGACTCCTACGCGCCAGCGCTCAACATCAACAAACTGACCTGACAATAAAGCCGATAACTGCTCACTACCAATCAAAGCACTCCCTACTGCAAATTGCACCAGCGCCAGTAAAATACCAACAACTGACCACACGGCAACTCGCCCCCACTTAGCCCATGTTGCATTATGCTTAAATGAAAAGCCTTGCTGATTATTCAGGTTAAACAACAATGGCCACACCGTTGCCATTAACATAGGCGCTAACCATTTTGATACTGTTAAACCTGTAGGCGCAGGTAATAGCTGCACTAAACCAGGCACAATAGCGAACAGCGTCATAAGTAAAAAAAGTTTAAACGGTGCTTTTTTAAATAGCCCCCACCCTTCTTTTAACCAAACAGCAGCATCACTAAATGGTGCATTCGTTGAATCAAGTTTTAGCGTATTCACAGTTGATGTTGTAGTCGTCATGAGTTTGTCCTTTTCGTAAAAATAGATACACAAGACACTGCCTATTGCTACCACCGAATAGAACAACTTCGTGTCATTTGCAGCTATAGACGAGACGAACACAGAAAACCTGACAAAATATTTTTAAAAAATGAAAAATAATTTTATTTCGTTGAATTTTAAAGATTAAAAAGAGGTGGAACGCAGCTATAAAAACAGCTGTAAGCTTTAATTTTGGATTTTTACAGTAAGAAAGTGGTGGCCCCTCCCAGACTTGAACTGGGGACCTAACGATTATGAGGCCCCGTTTTCAAGAGTTTCAAGCCACTAAAATTGCAGCTGATAGAAGGGAATGTGGAACAGCGTTACCGGTTGCGGTACGAAGTTATTCCTAAATGGTAAAGAATATCGATGTTAGCTGCAATTACACTGGTAAGGCTTGTGTTTTTTGGGGAAGCCTTAGCATAGTGTTACCACTATGCTGATGCGGCTTCTTTTCTCGTGTAATCTTCCGCTAGCTTGACTAAGTTAAACGTAGAATACCTTTCTTTTGTCTTAACAGGGTAAGTTGAATATACATAGTCTACGAACTGGTTAAAGTACATAGTTTTTGTTTTTTCCATAACTGCATTTAAGATTTCTTTTTCTCTTTCCTCAAGCTTGATCGCATCATCACTACCGTTATATGAAAGGACATATTTTGACGATCCATACATGGTATTTTGGTGTTCAATCTTGAAACCAAAAGAGCTATGAGCAGCGTCTACTACATCATCAACATAAGGGCCATAATGATTGAATACCCACTCGATATCAGTCATTTGTTTCTTATCAAGAAGTGATGAAAACCAATCTGCAAGATACACAAGCTTAGTAACTCTCGCTTTTGTTAGCTCTGACTTATGTGGGTAGTTTGCACAAATAAAAGCTATAATATTTTGTAATTTATTCATGATTCCCCCTTAACTCTTTTAATAGATCATCTTCTACCGATAACTGTATACCTGAACGTTTGATTGTTACTTCCTTATCAAAGTTCAAGCTATCTCTTACAAATTTTGCAATTTGACCCTGATGGCTCTCACAGTAGCTGTTTATTTGCTCTTTGAGGTCTTCATCAAGAAAATTTTCTTTGGTACTTTCAAATACTATAACACCGATATGCACATCTGCATCAACAATTGCCTTTGCATAGTATCTGCAACTATTCATTGCCAGTGCGTTTATCTTATCACTTTCGTATTGATAAGTATCCTCAAGGTATTGTTTGTATGCTTCAAAGTCATCTGCAGAGGGGCATTTTACTTCTTCATGGCAGTTGTGCTGCCATGCTTTACTTATTACACCTTGATTTAATGGGAACTTCTGGCGGTGAATTTTAGAGTAAGTTGGGTTAGCTGAATACCTAGCCAGAATATAAAATTCTTCGTCATGCTCGTAATAAAGTGACACGCGAGCGTGTGTATCCAGATCCATTTGTCTGAAAACTCCCTTTAGAAAGGTAGTGACAAGCTCATTGTGTTTTTCGATTAGTTTGGATTTTGTTTCTTGTACTTCTTCTTGCGCAGTATTGAGAGCGCTTTTAGTTTCAGTGTATTTTAAATTCTCATCTTCAAGCGTGCTCATTCTTTTATTTTGCTTGCTTTGATCTTGATATGTGCCTATTGCACCGAATAGGAAAAAAATAGTACCAAAGCTTAACGCTGAATAGGGGTTAAAAAGAATAAAACTGAAAGAATCCCAAAACCCACTTACAGATGTCCAACCTTGGGTGGCTTTAAAGCTGCCGGCAAAAGCACCACCTACTGATAGAAGCACTGTGCCAATTGCTGCTAAAAGTATAAATAAGCCTTTGCCAAATCCATCTCCAAGCCTTAGGAAAAAATCCGAATTTCCACTGAACCCAAATTTACTAAACACTTTGCTCTTCCTTGAAAATTTACGAATTACAATGTGTTATAAATAATATCATGGCCACTGGCCTTTGAATACTGGAATAATAAAGGTTAAATGCTAAGCTATTTTATCTTGAATCCAAGCTTCTACTGCCGCACGAAGCCACGCTACTGAACGACTGCTTAACTTTATTGACTCAGGGAATTCTTTTATATTCTGCAGTTTATAAATGGTAGAGCGCGATAAACCAGTCATTTGAATAACTTCCTTTATCCGAATTAAGTCATTCGGGCTTTTATTTTTAATTTGAGCCGAATGTGTACTCAAATGGAGTGAGTCAAATTTAGGCATGGATTGGGAGACGAATGATTGTTTCGATATATGAGATTGGAACGACTCCAAATGTCGCTGTACCTGCTGAAGCTCACGTATAGCGTTATTGGTTCTGAAAGATAGCTGTTCTAGGTACTTTTCTAGTAAATCATACTCAAGTTTATTCATGTGTTTACCTTACATTTGATCTATTTGTCCAAACTATCTAACTAAACATACTCAAGTACTAGAAGTATGTTTTACTTTTTAGTGGAGCAATAAAGTGTTAATTTAATTGCTATAAATCAGTTGATTAAGCAGCAGAATATGAGTTTAGGAAGAACAATTAGAATCTATTTAGATGACGGTTCAGTAACAGGAGTTAAGCATGCTGAGATAGTTAACTGGACAGGGCAAGCAATATCTTGTCCAAGGCAGCATGTTAAGAGCTTGAATGACTGGCCGGAATCTAAGAAGCCGGGATGTTACTTTTTATATGGCGTTGATGACGAATCCGGTGAGCCTGCAGTCTATATAGGTGAAGCAGAAAACGTATATGATCGAGTTCTTAACCATTTAGCCAACAAAGACTTTTGGAACGAGATCGTATTTTTTACGAGTAAAGATGAAAACCTAACGAAATCACATGTTAAGTTTCTAGAATCTGAGTTAGTTAAAGCAGCTAAAAACGCAAATAGGCAATTACTCTTAAACGGTAATACGCCAAACCAGCCTACTTTACCTAGAAGTGAGCAAGCCTCAATGAAGGAGTATTTTCAAAACCTTAAAACATTACTGGGCGTTTTGGGGCATAAAACACTCGAACCATTAATTCATAAACCTTCAAACTTTTTGGAAAAGAAACTTGATAAGCTAGATGAACTAGCTAGTGAAACTAAGCTATTTTTAAACGTAAAAGGGTTAGAGGCACAGGCCATTTTGAATGACGAAGGAATTGTTGTAACAGAGGGCTCTTTTGCCAGCAAATTAGTCAAAGATAGTTTATCAAACGGTTACAAAAAGCTTAGAACAAAGCTCATCGATTCTGGAGTTGTGATTGATAACGGTAATAACTTTGTATTTACTCAAGATTATTTGTTTACCAGTCCATCACAAGCTGCTGCGGTACTTGTTGGATATGCAATTAATGGCAGAAACCACTGGTTAGATTCTAGCGGTATTAGCTTGAAAGAACTTGAAACCAACTCTTAAAAATGGCCTTTTACGAGTAAAAGGCCAACCCCGCTAACACTTTCCCTAATATGTGTCTGAACAATACTGTTAACTTTCTGTATTTACAGGCAAATTCCTTACAGGCATACTTATACTTTATAAGTAAAGGTGTGATTAGTATATCTATCGAGTTTTTACTTTCGCGTTTGTAAGGCTAATAAACTCAACATAACATGACTTTAGCTTTTTATCTTTATCAGTAGACTCTGGCGAAAATAAATTAAAAAATAACGTAAAATTCTTTTTGTCTTTTCTTAGGTCACCAGTCCAATCGAAATACTTCGAGCTTCGTAGCAAAACTTCAGCAAATAGCACGTCATTTACAACTCTTACTAGGTTTTCACAAACTAGCCCAATCTCTTGTATCGCTGGTAGATCTACATGTATTGGTTTTTCTAGGTATGTGTAATGCTCATCCAACCCAAGAGCCATGGCGTTAGTGGAGCCTAAATGTCCTGAACGATGGACAACACAGTGTCTCAGATGCCCAACAATATCGAATTCATTAAATATATCTGTAAGCTCTTTATACTTGTTATCATTCAGGCTAATACCGGTAAATTTATTGACAGTGTCTTTAATATTTTTACTGCTATGAAATGAAGTACTTTCTAATAATGCTTCAGGCAATAAAGATGTATGATGATACACCGCTGCACCATAAGGAAGCATGTGTTTATAGCTTAGCTTTCGACTGTGTTCGTCGATTGATATTAAGCGCCTGATTACGCAGCGGAAATAACTTTCTACAGAGGATACGAAACCTAGAATTAGCAAGTTTGAAAGTTGTTGCCATTCAGCGCTTTTTTCGGCAGCTAGTGACGTATAAGCACCAGTAGTAGGGTTTAGTAGAGAAGCCCCTAATAGTCTTAAATTATTTTGCTTTTTGGCATTAAACAGATCAATCGGAGACTTATCTTCCTCAATATATTCATTATCGAAGAAACTGATGGACTTTATGCTTGAAGACTTTCGTGTGCCAGATATTGATGGGTTGAATGTTTGTTTTATTTTCGCCATTAATATAAAAACTCATTGGTCCATGAAACTATTTTGTTAACGATTCTCTCTGAATGAACCTTCCCAACTCCCTTTATTCGCCTAAGCTCGGCAGCAGTATCACTTGACGATATTACGTCTTCGATAGTTTCATACGGAGTTTCTGCAATAACTCTCTTTTGAAAAGGTGTTAGTGGAATTTCTAATAATTTTTGAGCCATACACTTTTTGAAAATAGAACCATCAACCAATTCACTGCCACAGATATGGCAGAACTTCTGCCCTTCAGCAATTCTTTGTGATTGACATGAAGGACATGGAGGCAAATTTAAGACTAATGAGGAAATGTCATCATTTGAAAGTAATTTATTAAACTTACGCCTTACGGGTTGCGGTGGTTTCTTGTTATTTAAAACATCTAATATGTCAGAAGCTTTAAAGCCTCGGCTCTTAATTATTGATTTTGTATTAACTAACAACGATATATGCGGAATGAATCTTCGAAGCTTTCTTCCAGGCCCATGGGAAACTTCATCTTGCTCATAAAGTAACCCTGCTTCAATAAGAAATTTAATCATTCTTTCGGCCTTATTATCGATATCCGATATACCTATCGATATGACCTTTTCCTCTGACTGAGTCTTTTCGTAGTTAAAAGCTTTTACTTCACTGAGAATTGAGTTTAAAAATGTCTCTCCAATATTAATAATTCCAGTAAACTGACTCAGCTTTTGGGATATAGATTTATATTCCTCAATGATATTTTTACATTTTTCTTCAAGTATTGAATTAAACTTTGATTGTGCAGTTTTCCGATCGGATTCAATGAATGATCTAATAAACATAATGTAAGCTCTTGGTATTCCAAAAGAGCAGAACATTAAAAGCTGTTTCATGTCATCGTCTATTGTTAGATTATCACTAAACCTTGCAGTAATAACGGCCTTCATGAAATCAATATATTCAGGGTCGGAAACATTTAGCCATAACGGAACTCTTTCAGCATCTTGCCCCAAGTGAAATCTTGGACCATATTTAGTAGAGCCGGGGTAAACACTTGCTTTTGGTGAAATTTTTGTACTTTTTAAGCTTCTAAAAATATCAAAAAACTCTACTAAATAGTCATTAGTTAAAGTAAGTGCAGCGTCATCTAATAATAAAATAGCTCGTTTACGATTTGTGTGAGATAGAACGCTTTCTATATAATCCTGAACGGTTCTGACATTTAAAAAAGAAACTAATTCTTTATATTCTTCAGAGTAATTCTGCTTTTCAATATCAATTACAAAGCTTCTTAAATCCGACTCGGTGAACTCTATATTCTGGGGTAATATTTTATATTCTTCGAAGCAAGCTATCACTATTTTTGCCAGTACCCATGAGTGAAATATGCTGATAGCGTTAGAGCTTTCATGAAGGTAGGTTTCTAGCCGTAAATAGTGGTTGAAAGTAACGTAAATTGACAAAGGTTTGGAGTTGTCATTTACGCAAGAGTAATGAGCAAAGCGCATTTGATGTGTTTTGCCAGTTCCCCTTGGACCTGTTATTAATTTTGCACCAACTTGGATCAACTTCTTTTGAATATTGTTGAAGTGCTTACTAGTTACAGTCCAATCGTTAAGCTTTTCGAACTCCAAATAATCTGCACGCTCTTCAAATTCAGCCTGCTCTAATGCATCTTCAATTTTATTTTGTGCGGACTTATAAACCATCACGATCCCTAAAACCTATTACTTAGTTAGCAAACACTATTCTTTGAAGTATCCCTTTAACCAAGTTAAGGCGAGCTTTTTATCTTTTTCTGGAATAGCTTGCAAAATAGCTACAGTGTTAATTTTACCTGTTTGATCATCCCAAAAGTTCTTTTTAATTACATTATGTCTACCACAAAGTAATTGAAAGTTTTCTAATGTGTGTTCACCCTGATCATTATCAGCATGCGCAGTCTTATGATCAACTTGTAGTTTAACAGTACCACCGCCTATTGGGTCTATATCACCTTCTCTCAGGTTGCAATCAGGATGAGAACAAATGGGGTTAAGCTTAAGTAGGTCTGCTTTTATTTTTTTATTGATTGCTTTTCTGCTTTTAGCCGTTTCGCGTTTTTCAGCATTTGGCATGACATATTCGCTAACTGTTAGGTCCTTTGTATCTCTCCATGACAATACTGTGTAACCTAAATCGGTTCTCAATTCAGAAAGTCGCTGATGCCAATTCTCGGGAACAACACCTGTATCTGGGTTGGTGGCGACTTGTTGAATTTGCTCTCTAGTTACAATTACTCCCAAATTATCTAAGAAGAACTGCTCAATACGTTTTCTAATACTACCTTGTGTATATTTTTTATTAACTTTGTTTAACCGGCTATACTGCAAAATTTCATTCCTTGATAAAGTAACATATATCAAGATGTTATCGCGTTGCAGTTTGTGCGTAAAGATCTAGTTGTATCGATATTGATGAAGTTTAGTAATTAATTGGCTCTGACATTTCAGAGCCAATTAATTATTTAAAACAATAAAAAATTTTAATTGAAGTTGTGTACAGAAAACTTGTAATTTGTATCAATATTAGAAATGTGTTTTAGCCTTTTTTCTGTGATGTCTGATATAAGATTAAATCCCATTTTTGCTGCGATATGGGATGGCGCTATAGGTTCGTCTTTCTCAACTAAAATGACTTTGCGTTTACCACCGTCGATACAGTTCAAATTATGTGCTGCATGAGCTGTGGTGCCTGTTCCAGCAAAAAAATCTAATATTAACGAACTATCAGAAGTGTGTGAAAACAGAAGGTCTTCGATTAACTCAATGGGCTTCGGGGTTTCAAAGACCTTATCTCCATAAATGTCTTTTATTTGCTTGGTGGCTCTTTCTGTTAAATATCGGTTATCACTCCACAAGCTTCTTATTTTGGTTCTCTTTTCTGCTGTACTATAGTTTTTAACATATATGACACCATTTGGACTAGCGTATAGCTTCCAAGCCTCATTTTTCGCTTTATCTTTACCCCAGAGCCAGCGACGCTCTATCCCTTTGCTATCAAGAGGATATGCTTCTTTTAGATTGCCCGTAGTATTTTCTGTAAATACTTTTCCTTCATCATTGTAATATAGTGGGTAAAACATGTTGGGCCGGTCTTCTCGTCTACTAGCGTCACCTTTTTTCCTAAATAAACCATCCACTTTATAGCGCCCATATTCATCTTCTTTATCATATTTTGAAGCGTCATCAGCCATTCCAAGTATTTTGCTTTTGCTAGATTTACCGTATACAAGGACATATTCATGGTTCACCGCTATATTTTTTTTACTACCTTTTCCATTCACGCTTCTGCAAACAGCTATATTACCGATAAAATTATCTTCTCCAAAAATAGTATCAAGAAGAATTCTTAGATAAGGCTGTTCATAATCATCAATACTAACAGTGATGATCCCTGTGTCTTTTAAAAGTTCACGCGCCCAAACAAGCCTTGGTAACATAAATGACATCCATGAAGAATGAGAGCCAAATAAGCCGCTCTGCTGACTCACCCTAGTATCATTGTAGATGAATGAATTAGTCGTGTTATAGGGAGGATCTATATAGCAAAAATCAACGTTATTTTGCTGTGATTCATACAGCGATGCCAAGACGTCTAAATTGTCGCCGCAAAACAGAGTGCAATCTGCTTTTAGATCTAGATCATTGAGATTCTTTATTATTGAGTCAAAATCCAAGTCAAGCTGCATTTCTAAGCCTAGAGATGCTGCTATGTTTGCTATTTTCGAATGTACTACTGAACTCATTTCTTCTCCTTAACGTCCGAGGCATTATATCTCGCGATCGCAAATAAAACTAAATTTATAACTAACAAAAGGATGCCAACTATAAAATTTGTTGCTTAACCTATTGAGCAGCCTTCAATTATTAGATGGTTGTAGATGTTGTAAACGACCCTCAAAGACTGGACGGTATACATAATTGTGTAAACAGGGTGTAAATGCATGTCCATCTATAAACGTAAGAATTCAAGGTTCTACTACTGTGAAATCAATATCAACGGCCAGACGTTAATTCGCAGTACTAAAACTACTAAAAAGTCACTAGCATTGCGCTTTGAGAGTCAACTACGAGAAACGTTGTATAGGCAGCACGTATTAGGTGATAGACCGATTATCACTTTAGCTGAAGCAATACTGGAATACGCAACTAGCAAGAGTGGCTCGGTCAATCAACAAAACCTTGATACACAGATTAGAACGCTGAATGCTCAACTATCCCGTGTGTATTCACTCCAAGCTGATTTACATGGCTTAAATGGTGGTCACTTAACGAGGTTGGTATCGCTTAGACGCAAAGATGGGGTTACAGAAGGCACTATCAGGTTAATGCTTACCACTTTAAAAGGGGTTGTTAATTGGTCAAAATCAGCCGGTTACTTGCAACCAGAAAATCTTGTAATACCTAAACTACGTGTTAATAATCAACGAACTAGAACCTTGTCTAACCATGAAGAAGTTCAGCTACTCGAACGATTGAAACTGAACAAAAATCCAGATGATTATGACCTGGTAGTTTTATTGCTGGATACTGCGGCTAGATTAAATGAAATCCAACAATTACATTGGGAATCTGTCGATTTAGAAACAGCTGAACTTCACTTGTGGCGAACTAAAACAAATACGGCATCTGTCCTGAAACTTACAGAGCGTTCATTAAATATTTTAAAACGTCGATACGAATCGAGTACCCAAAAAGAACTCGTATTCCCATCAAAAGCAGGTGGCTTACGCAGAACTACACCTAAATCAATTCAAAACGTATATAAAGAGCTTGGTTTAGATGGGTTTTGCACTCACTCCATTCGTCATACAACAGCGTCCAAACTAGTTAAAAACGGTATGAGCTTATTTGCAGTTTCTAAACTTTTAGGGCACTCAAATATTTCAATGTCACAGCGCTATTCTCACTTGGAGCAAAAGGCTGTAGCAAATCAAGCAGCTGAAATTCTCAATAACAATTAACAATCTAACTTGGCACTGAACAAGGATAAAAGTTTCGCCGAGATCTGGTAAGCCTGTTGAACTCAAACATAAATAGCTATGAAGCTGTATGACTTGGTACGAGTCAATTTAATAGGATTTATGATTATGAGTGTATTTAAAAGAAACGGTGTTGGTAACTACTACATCCAGTTTAACTTTAACGGAAAAACCTACTGTAAAAGTTCAAAAACTTCAAATAAGCGAACAGCGGAACGTATGGAGCGAGAATGGCGAGATGAACTGCATAAGATTGACGAATTAGGAGAGCGACCAAGAATTACATTGCGCGAAGCTCTGAATGGATACCTTGATGAAAAACAAGGTACTGGAAGCCAAAACTATGCATTTACCAACGTCAAAACAGTAACCGAGCGAGTTAATGTTGATGTTTATGTAGACCAGATTCGTGACTCAGATTTAACTAAATTTAAGGTGTCGCGTGAAAAAGAAGGTATAGCACCACAAACTATTAAACACAATTTTCAGGCCATTAGAAGTGCTGTAAATTGGGCTAAAGAGCATGGTTACAGTGTGAAAGAGGTATCGTTCCCTAAAATTAAGTTACCTAAGCATCGCTTGCGTTACTTATCCCACGAAGAAGAAGCAAGGCTGCTTACCGAATTAGACCCCAAGCGTAAACGTCCGTTTCGCCCTGATTATGAGTACAGAACAGCGGAGGAAAACCGTCGATATCAAGATAATTATGATTTGGTAGTGTGTCTTCTTGATACTGGAGCGCGATACTCGGAAATTGCAGCTATTAAGTGGGATTCAATAAATATTGAAGAAGGTACATTAAACTTGTGGCGACCCAAGGTTAGAAACGAATCAATTATCTACATGACAAACCGTGTTAAAGAGATTTTTAAACGTCGATTCCAAAATCGGTTATCTGAAGAATTTGTTTTTACGAACTCAACAGGGCAGCCGAGAGGTTATCAAGCTAAAGGTATTAGAGCTGCGATTAAACGAGCTGGTATTGAAAATTTCAAAATTCACGATTTGCGTCATACCTGTGCAAGTCGATTAGTACAAGCTGGTTTAAACCTGTATGAAGTAAAAGAAGTGCTTGGTCATACAGATATAAAAACCACTCAAATTTACGCACACCTTGAACGAAAAGATATTACAGCCAAAGCACGTGATATTTTGGAACGATTACAACCAATTGGAGGTAACCATGTTGATTAACGATGTTTTACATGAATCATCAGCTGGCTGGTGGAATAAAGCGCTGTATATACTTGATAAATTGTTTGGTTTTGAATCTGACGGTAATTCTAAACTGAAGCGGGTTAAACAAGTGTTCGATCAGAAATCTGGAGAGCATGTTATTTACTTGGAATATCGTGTTAAAGCCTCAAATCAATCGCCGATTCAAACAACTTTAACTCGTAAACCCAAAGTGAAAGCTGACAAAAAGGCTAAGGGTTCAAAGTAACATTTGAACCCCATTACCCCAACAATATAAATGTCCATTTGCCAAACGAGTATTATCTGAAGCTTTACAATACCAGCCAAGTAATACACCGTCTGTTCTTCTTGCTTCAATACGATTGCCAACATCAGTAATTCGCCCGATCAGTTGACCACTTGGTAGTCGTATTTGCTTTTCTATCATCAGTTCCACCTCGCAAATTAATAAATTTATCATCAGCAAGACTTGGTTAATTTTCAACTGTTGTCTGATTTCCAGTACCTTGTAGATACTGAAATAAAAATTTATTGAAGATAGTTATGGTCAAAACAAAGAAATACTTACCTGAAACCAAGATGGATAAAGCCACTCAAGTTTACTTAAAAATGAAGCTTCAGGATGGCATCAAGCGGAAAGATATTATTGCTGCATTTATAAGTACCTGCGGCTTAACCCCAGCAGGAGCGTCAACGTATTACCAAAAGATCAAGAAGAAACAAGCCTACAGGAATTATTAAGAATATGTTGGTTGTGTCCAACCAACAGGTGTACGTGAGTTGTTCCAACTCCCATCACCGTTATCTCTGGATTGCATACTTCATATACTTCACTCAAAAGCGAGTTTTATTGAAAAAACCTCACTACTACAAAAATTAATTAATAAAAAAGCAAAATACTGGAGTATGTAAAGTATATGGATGTAAATTATAGCTTTTATCTTTGAGGGATTACGCTTTGGCCTTTACGCAATTTATTGAAAACCTACATCAATCTATAGATTGGCAAAATGATTTCAAATCTGAGCTTAATAAGTTCTATGAACTATCTGATTGTAATGTAATTTTTAGACTAATTGAGTTGTTTCAAATAGACAGCCAAAGTGTGGATGCCGAAGAAATAGAAGAATTAGCTCAAATTATATGGCAAACATGTGAAAGTGGTAATGAGCAATATGTTGAAATAATAAACGATATTTCCATAGCCATTTCAGAGTTGCTATACCTTAGGCATAGCATTAATAAAGCTAAAAATCAGATAGATATTAAACGCTTTTGCTCAGAATTAATTGAAAGAGGATTGGTCATTCATCCTGTTGTTCCATTGATCGCAGCTTTGCAATATGTGTACAAGGCGATACAAGTTAATGCTTTTTCATATGTGAAGTCATTCAGAATTGGTGAGTTAGTTCAAACAGCAAGGTTAGCGCAAATGTGCTGGCAAGTGATAGATAGTAACGCAAGTCAGTACAACCCTACGGTTAAAGATGTCAATATCCCCAGACAATACCAAGAGTTAGAGCCCGCAATCAGAAAGCAAGTTCATATTATTCTTACCGATGCCCCCGATGTAAAACAATTGAGTGCTAAAGTAAAAAAGTGGCTGCAAAATGAGACAAACAATAAATTCATCATGGATGATGCTCCAGATAAGTGGTTCAAGCGCATTGTCAGTGAAGAAAAGTATTTCTTTGAAGCGATTAAGCACTTTCCTATTTGGCGATAGTTGTTTTACTTAACCAAAACAACACCCTGTTCAGGGTGCAAGAACGGGCAGCGATAAGCTAATAACCTATAGCCTCTTTTAAAACAGGAGGCTGAAATGCTAAATAAAAATCAACTATTAACCAATACAACTTCATTCCAACCGCTAACAGACGCGCTAGCTAAAGCAGACTTGCATCACTTCATTTTCGTTGTCGATCAAGCAACTGCTTTGTTATTTTCGAATGATAGCTTCGATCAAGAAGTGTTATCAGATCTGGCTCATGCCACCGCTGATTTCATCGAAGATGGCTTTTCTATATATCAAGGCTTATTTAGCTCAAGACTGATTGAATTACCACAGTCCGATTCAATTGTGTCGACCTATATAAACGAAAAACACCCTGTGATAGACGCTGGTTTTCTAGCTATTGGTGCACTATCAGTTTGTTACGATGCCATAAATCATGCCTCAGGGTCACAAGAACAAGCGAGCGTAAAACATTTTAGTGCAGCAAATGAGTTGATTGGTATTGCCCGATTATCTTCAGCTTTAATTGATAAACTGGATGAAGAAGAACATTACCGTCAACAAATTAAAAAGCTGACGCCAAAGCCACCTATGTCTAATGCAGACAAAGCAAGATTAAAGGCCAAAAAATTTAATGAGCGTTGCAATAAGTTTTTGTATCTCCTTGAAGATATAGCGCAATTTATATACGAATTTGAGCCATACACACCTGTGGGTGCTATTACTCACCATATTCACCAGCACTGCTTCTACAAAAAACGTCAGTTAAAAGAAATGGGACTGGAATTGCCCAGTGAAGAGCGCATGAAGTCTTTCTTATTGAACTATGTGCCTATCCCTAAGACCGCCATTTATAAAGGTAGAGCACCTTTTAAAGCAATTAATACAGATGCGCCAGCAACGAACTTTGCACAACTGGTTGAGTTCACATTGCAGGAGTGCAGTAACCCACTGTTATTTCTTTAAAGTCTTTTTCAGCCGCTTGCTGCACCATTGAATATCTTCAGTGGTGCAAGTGATATGTAATGCTCTGGCAGGTGACGAAATACAACGTCGTGACCCGCTATAAGGACGAGCAGTTAGGTTAGATATAAACAAGTAACCCAGTTGCCAGCCAACGGCTGAACTTAATTTTAACCATGCTTAAGTTGGGTTCAAATGTACATAGCAGGCAACGACATAAGCAGTTGTAGTCTGCAAACGAGTTAATTAGCCGAAACGATAAAAGCATTAGAAATGCAGAGTGACGGCAAAACGAAATATAACCAGCAAACACAAGTTGATTTAATGAACTTAGTTTGAAACGGGGGCAACCCCCACCATGTAGTAAAAGGAGTGCATTATGAATATGCCTTTAAGCGCAACGGCTAGCGCAGTAAATAGCCAAACCAATGTAAACATCAACGCAGTAAATAACATCTTTGAGCAATCAGAGGCTGCTTATGAAACTATGGTGTCAATTGTTGGCGAACCGCTACGTCAAATACTTGAACCGTATTGGTTAACCGCTAACCCTGACACCAATAAGCTAAGGTTAAAGTTAACTTCCGCGCCCATTTCGTTAGAAATGACATTCTGGGAATGGATAGCATTAATCCTAGAGCCTCAGCTAAATGGCGAGTTTGAAGGGCTTGAGTTCATCGATGCTTACTTTCAAGGTCAGAAGCTGTATGACTTAAGCCACCTAGATTCTGCTGAGTTAACCAGCATTGTCCTGTGTTATCAGCTCGACGAAGACGGTGAGCGCATAGAAGGTGCTAACGATCTGGAAATCAGTGTCTACTGGCATAAAGACATGACGCAAACCAATGATGTGCTGTTAATCGAAAAGCTTTTTACCGATATGGTGAAGCGTGACTTTACGATTGAACACTTAGACCACTACCTAGCGTTAATTGGCAATCCAGACGAATAACGCTCCAGCATACCGTTTAACAAACTTAACCCGTAATAAAAACCGCGCAGTTGCTCTGAAATCGAGTAAGGGACAGCTGCGCCTAAAAACCGCCGATTTCGGCAAACTTAACCGCCTAATTACGTTAATTAGGCACAAAGTCAACAAGAGGATAATCACCATGACTTTTAACAAAGCAAAACTAGTAGCAGCCATCGAAGCAGGTATCAACAAAGACGCGAACCAAGTTGAGGTTGAAGCCGCTACTGCCGACATAACTAGCGACGAAAGGCCGCTAACCTTAGAGCAGGTTAAAGACCGTATGACCAGCTTCAACGACGCTGAGCGACCTGTAAAAATTCGCAACGTTGAGTACTTCGAAGCTCTGTCGAAAAACAACAACCCCTACGTAAAAATACGTTGGCAGAGTATGTACCTTGATACTAAATCGTCCGAGTGGCGAGATAAAAAAGGTGTCATTTTTGATGGCCAAGGCAAGTTAGTACACGACTACCTTGTAGAATTTGGTATCAATGAAGAAGACACCTACATAGTCCGTAGTAAAAAGGTGAAGGGCAATGATGGCAGGGAATTCAGCCAATGGGTTAGCTTCTGTCATATTGATGCGTACGACGAGGTTGCGTAATGGCTCAGATAACGAAGCATACTCAGGAACGTCTGCACACTTTAAAGCGTGATGACACTGATAGCTTGTTAATTGCAAAACGAGAGTGTGCCAGAAAAGGCATTCCTTGGGACGAGGCGCTCGATTGCATACCTAAAGCGATTTATGATTCGTTATCTCCCGCTCAGCTAGCAATAGCTGAGTCGGGACTCGAGTCCAGTGTTATATCTCCCGAGTTAAATAGCGACAACCCTATCTCGATGCACTATGCGGCGAGCTATTTTCTATCCAACTTCAAACAAAGCGAAGTTAATGGGCAACTAGTTACTTATGAAGTGATTTCAGAGCAAGATAAGACCTTGCAACCTATCTTAGAAAAGGAAATTGATAAAATACTTGCGCGTGAAATATCGACTCGTTGGTTACAGGAGTTAGGTGTCCCACTACCACCACGTAAAGCTAATGAATTGGTTAAGTATTGGCTCAACCATACGGAGTTAGTTGCCGAGCCAGTTATCATGGGGTTGCCTGGTGATGATAATTGGTGTCTGCATCGCAGCAAATACTTTCCAGACCCAAACGTAGAATTCCCCACATGGCAGCGAATACTTGACAGAATGAGCGACCCAATTGCTTTTGCTGCATGGCAGTACGGTGTCTACACTGGCAACTATCAAGGGCGACAAATGTTATGGATGCATGGCGAAAATGGCGAAGAAGGAAAATCGGCAATTGCCCGTATTATTGGGCAAGAACTCTATGGGCCTGCCCACAACGCCATATCCAACGCATCGATAAACTCGAATGAAAAGCGGTTTCTAAATAGTCATTTTGAACATGCAGCGTTAGTGATTTATCCCGATGCTAGCAACCGCAAGTGCTTGTCTAGTGAAGAATTTAAAACACTGGCAAGTGCAGGATCTGATCCTGTACTGATAGAGCGTAAAGGCAAGCAGGCTTACACGGCTTACTTAAACGCCAGAATGTGGATATGCTCAAATTTCTCACCAGAAGTCACTAGTGATAATTTCATGACCAGTCGTCTATTGTATATAAGCATTTCGCCTATGGTGGACGAAAAACCTGACCCAACAGTGAAGGAAAGGTTGAAGGCGGAGTTATCAGGCTTTTTAGCTTATGCAGAGCAATGTTACGAAGAACGTTGCCCTGACAACTACCGCATACAAACTGATACAGATAATGATGTAAAAGCACTGACAGAGCAGTACTTTGAACATTTTGACATTATTTTCAGTAAACACTGGCAAGTAGACGAGCAATCAGAAGTTGCAGCTTCAATTATTAAAGAAAAATTGAAAGTAGAAGGACTACAAAGTAAGCCTCAGTATGATCAGTTTGTTGATTGGTTGGTTAATCGAAAAGGAGCAAGGTGGAAAAAGCGCTCTGAAGAGAATGGTCGTATTTTCTACGCAGGAATTGCGCCAGCCGAAGGTAGGCGGCTTAGCCTTGATGAAGTAATGACAATGGAGTCGTGATATGGATATCCTCTCCGTTTCTATCCGAAGCGATATAAGCAGCAATGGCTACCAGTTAGAATATTGCTGCGGTATATCACCAATGGTAAATCAGGTAAGTGTCTATTGCCGCTCAGGTAGTGAGTTAGAGATAAAACTTACAAAATTACAGCTACAGCACCCTAAAGCTATATGGTTAACTTCTGATTTAACTGCTTTAGTCAAAACTGCATTAGAAACAGGCTTTCAGTTAACCCAAGTGCCTTTGATTGACTTAACCGCTGAAGCCAAAATGTTGATGCTAACGCATCCAAAGTATCAATCAGCAGACCTCAGTATAGAAAACGCGTATCACGTTTTTAATGTGAAATTGGAGACAAGCCACAGCCATAGACAAATAAACTTCTTTAAGCGAGTTTTAGACCTGTTAAATGCAAGGCTACAGGATTCAATAAGAACTAATGACATTATTCAACAAATGGTCATTCGAGGTGAGTATATAAAGGCCATCGTTAAACTGGATAAACAAGGGGTTGGCTTTCCAATAGATCAAGATAAACTCAATGACTGGTTCGTTAACCAAGCGGATACCATTGATAGAATTCAGCAGAAAGTAAATGATGTATATGGTGAGATTTATGTAACGACCTCTGACAATAAAGGCCGAAAACTGAGCCATGAGAGGCTAAGGCTATTAGCTAATATTAACAATATACCATGGCAAACGTGGGGCAATGGTAGTTATTTAAACTTAGATAAGAGCTACTTAAAAGAATTGGCAAATCACCACCCAGATTTAACCATGTTTTATCAGTCGATTACTTTCATCAACGCTATTAATTCAAGGGATTTAAGACAGCTAAGCAACGATGGATATATCAAACCAAGCTTGTTTTTAATGAGTCAGAAAACAGGTCGTAACAGCCCTAAACCATCGGAAGGATACTTGTTAAATGCAGGGGCTTGGATACGCTCTCTTATCACTCCAAAACCTGACCACTGCGTTATTGCAATTGACTGGTGCCAACAAGAAATTGGTATTGCTGCGGTGTTATCGGGTGATCAGAAATTGATGCAGGCATACAACACAGTAGATGGCGATGTGTATATTGCTTTAGCAAAGCAAGCGGGTTTTGCTCCACCTAGTGCTACAAAATATACTCATCCTGAAGTACGACAAATATTTAAAACTGTACAAATCGGATTAGGGTATGGCAAAACAGTCTGGTCATTAGCAAAAGATATTAAAGCTATTTCAACCAACCTTTCGATGGCACAAGCTTATAACAAAGCACAGCAAATTCATGATTGGCATAAGGAAACATTCTCAGCCTACTGGCAATGGATAAACGCTGGCATCAACCGAGCCCGAGAGCAAAGATTCATGCAATCACAGGATGGTTGGACTTACTTTGTCGACGATAGGATAAAAGATACGCAACTTCTTAATTTTCCAATGCAATCCAATGGCGCAGCATTAATGCGCTTAGCTATCACAGAGTTAGCTAAGTACGATGACATTGACTTTATCTGCACACAGCATGATGCAATTTATGTTAATGCAACTGTTACGGAGCAATCGCAGGTAATAGATAAAATTCAGACGGCAATGGATTTTGCCTGCAATGAGTTATTTGACGGTAAACTTTTATTACGGACAGAAGTCAGTATTTACCATGAAAATAACCCGATAATACAATGTGGGGATATACCAGATATACTCCATCAAATTTAGATTTTTGATAAAAACCTGATTGTTTCTAGCCGTATTTTAAAAACTAAAGAACACTTGAGTATATCTGGTATTAAACCTGAATCAGTTGGTTCAAGGCTTCTCTTTACTGGGCACTACCGTGGGATCCGTACGCGGATATTCTTTGATATGAGCATTAGGTACTTATTGTGTCTTGTTAAAAAAATCAACGGATCTGGATATCCTTTCAGGTGAAATAAACTCTGCACCAAATTATTCGGGTTCAGGCTAAGCAGGTGGGCTTTCTATGAGCTTTTGAGGTTTTTTACTGCTTGCTCAATTTTTGAATGCAGCGAATTAAGTTGGTCGTCATCCAATAGCTCAATACCAGCAATGTTTTCCAAAATAAGACCAATATGCTCACTAATATCATCGTTAAGATTACCTAATTCAATCAACATTTCGGCTATCTGGTTGATCTGATTGTTCGTTAGCATGATGTCTCCTTATTGATACCATATAACCTTCCTGTAGTTTCAATTTTGAGACAACGATATTCTGGTGTTTTGTCGGATGTCGACATGAGTGTGTCGGTTAAGTGTATGAGACCGAGTAAGAAATAAAGTATGATTTGCTTATCACTATAATAATTCTAAAAACTTAACTTGATTATGGCGTTACTACGGACGGTTTTACTTTTTATATTCATTTATTCGGCATCATCAGCCGCGCAATTTTTACCGAACCCTAACTACACCAGCTATAACATTGAAGATGGTTTATCAAATAGTATGGTATACACCATTGCTCAAGATGGTGATGGTTATATGTGGTTTGGGACTGAGGATGGACTGAACCGTTTTGATGGCAAGAATTTCAAGGTATATCGCTATGATCCGACAGATGCAAATAGCTTGGTGGGAAATAGTATTAATCAAGTTTATCTGGCACCTGACAATTCTCAATGGATAGCGACCCATAATGGGATCAGCCAATACCATAAAGAGTCAGATAGTTTTACCAGCTATGATAGCTCAAAAGGTCTGTCTCACAACAATATTCAATCAGTACTGAAAGTCGATAATGAGCTATGGTTAGGCACAGATAATGGGTTAAATGTAGTTAACATAACTACGCAAGAAGTATCGACTTTTCCTGTCAGCGATCATGGTAATGGAACCAATCATAAATCAATTCGTTCATTGGCAAGACAAGGTAATTATATTTGGATTGCGACTTGGGGAGGCGGTTTAAATCGATATGACCTTACGTTAAAACGCTTTGATTACTTTCGTCATGATTCGAATGATGATCGCAGCTTGAGTGCTGATACAGTGTATACCGTATTTAATACGACTGAGAACGAAATTTGGATTGGCACTGTACTTGGTGGCTTAAGCCGATTTAAAGCAGATTGTGAGTGCTTTGAACGATTTAACCCAAATCCAGAGTATCAGCAGTTGACTGTACCTAACTTGGCTGAAGACGCAGATTCGTTGTGGATTGCAACTAATAATGGTCTGAGTCAATTTTCATTTGAAACTCAAACTTTCAGCAATTACCCAATGCTTAAACCTTATGAGCTTGGCAATATCACCCGCGATGTTCGCTCAGTATTTATAAGTCGAGATGGCACCATTTGGCTGGGTAGTTTTCAAGGTGGTGTGATAGCCATTCCGGCTAATGGCTTTGCAATTCAAACCTATCAGTATTCAGAACAGGCTCAAAATAGCCTTAAATCCGACGATATAAATTCATTAACGCTCAACAATGGTTATCTCTGGACTGGCGCTGTTGGTGGCTTATATCGCTACCCAATTTCAGATGATGGTAGGTTGGGTAAAGCAGAGTTAGTGCTTGATACCTTTACCCTAAAAATAGAACCATCTAAAGACGGCAGTTTTTGGTTGGCGACAAACAATGGCTTGTATCACCTTGATGCCGCATTGAATACGATCTCACACAATGACCATTCCAAATTAATATCTGATATTGCAGGGGAAGGCGCAGTTTTAGATGTAGTTGAAACTGCACAAGGCCAGATCTTTGTAGCGAATTGGCGTGGTGGATTAACAACGCTGGTGGATGAATATCAGGGTTATTTTAAACAAGTGGGTGTTAGTGGCAGTGCACGGGGTATCAAAGCAAACTCCAATATTTATGCACTTGCAGAATACCAGAGTAACCAACTTTGGATTGGTACGATGGACGGAGTAAATCGTTATGATATTGAAAGTGATGTAATTCACCACTACCCACTACAATTAAACGATAACCAACCCCAAGTTACTGTGTACTATCTGTATGTCGATGGTGCAGAGCTATACCTTGGCACCAGCAGCGGAGTTTATCAATATCAACCATCTTCAGATACGTTTAAGCACTATCCGTTACCGCTAAAAAGTCACTACATACAGGCTATAACAAAGGAGTCGCAAAACATCTTTTGGTTATCGACGTTTAATGGTCTGTATCGTTGGAATAAATCAACGAATCAACTAAAAGCATTCTTTAAACGCGATGGGTTACAAAGTAGTGAGTTTAATACCAAAGGTGTTGCAACAGGCGTCGATGGAAGCCTTTATTTTTCAGGTGTTGATGGTGTTTCAAAAATTATTCCCGAGCGATTAAAACAAGGTGATTCTGCCGCTAGTTTGAGATGGATTTCACCCGATAGCAAAGCATTAGTTAGCGCTCCCCTTAGTTTAGAGTTCATGGCGTCAACAGACACGGTTGCACTTGAGTACTTCGTTGATGATTTCTTTCAACCCGAACAACGCCAATTTAGGTATCGTTTAAATGAAGGTAAGTGGATTAATAATGGTAATGCTAGCAGTATTCAACTCAGTGGTTTAGCAAAAGGCTTGTATCGCATTGAACTCCAATATTCACACGATGGAATAGAATGGAATAATGCACAAAGTGACGTAAACATCTTGGTAAGCCCACCTTATTATCAGTCAGATATTGCACTAACCTTATATTTCTTACTATTGATATTCACAGGTTATGGTTATTATCGGTATCGAACAAGCTTTCTATTAAGGCAAAAAGCGCAACTTCAGAAAACAGTAGATGAAAAAACGGCTGAGTTAGCTTCTACGTTGGATCAAAAAAATCAGCTGTTTGCCAATATATCTCACGAGCTTAGAACTCCTATTACTTTAATTAATGCACCAATTGAACAATTAGCTCAACAACCTAATTTAACTGAGCAGCAGCAAAAGCTTATTCATTTGGCTAAGAATAATGGCAAGCGATTATTTGGCTTGGTTGAGCGGATATTGCACCTTAGTAAAGTTGAACAAAAAGAAAAGCAAGTTGAGCCTATTAATATTGATGACTTACTTATACGTTATGTGATTGCCTTTGAGCCTTTAATGCAGCAAAAAAAGATTGAATTACATCAACACCTTAATAGCAATGCAATCATAGAAGCAGATAAAGAAGATCTGGTTTCGATACTTGAAAATCTACTTTCTAACGCACTGAAATACACAAGTGCTGAAGGTTGGGTAAAACTCGATTCAACGTTGGTCGATGGTAAATATCAGCTCGTTATTGAGAATCAACACTCAGGATTAGCAAATGAGCAAACAAAAAAAATATTCGATCGATTCGAACGATTAGGTCAACCCGATTCTGAACAAGGGTTTGGTTTGGGTTTATCGCTGGTACGAGATATATGTAGCCAAAACGGTTGGAAGATAACCTGCTCAAGTAAAACAGGTTCAGTCGCTTTTAGTTTAACCATTAATGATTTTTGTATAGAAAGCAACCAAGAGTCTCCAGCTCAAAGGCAAATAATAGAGCTTGGTGCTGGTAAAGCAACATCTAGCAATCAAGAACAACAATCACTGCTGATTGTCGAAGACAATGATGAACTACGAGGTTTCTTGGTCGATTTACTATCAAGCGATTATAAAACATTCAATGCAGCTAATGGTTCAAAAGGGTTAGAGCTCGCCATTGAACACATTCCAGATTTGATAATCTCAGATGTCATGATGCCAGAAATGGATGGTTTCTCGTTAGTTAAAGCCCTTGCTGAGCATGATAATACCAGTCATATTCCTGCCATTTTATTAACAGCCAAAGCGGATGAAGAAAGCGAATTAAAAGGGCTCGAATTGGGGGCGGTGGACTACATAGCAAAACCTTTTGAAGCTCGGCAATTGCTCCTAAAAGTTAAAAATACACTGGAGCGCCAAAAGCTAAGATTTAAAACTCAGCAAAATCTAGATGACCCTATTGAAAGCATTGTTAGCGAACGCGATCAAAAATTCATTGAGCGTTTAAATCAGCTAGTCGAGAAGAACTATGCTGACAGTGAGTTCTGTGTTGAAAAGCTAGTTGATTCGTTTGCCATGAGTGAAAGGCAGTTACAACGAAAGCTAAAGGCACTATTCAACCAAACGCCAGCCGAGTACATTCGAAATTACCGATTGCTAAAAGCAAAGGAATTGTTAATTGAAGGCAAATCTATTTCGCTGACTTCTGATTTAGTTGGCTTTAATTCTTCCAGTTATTTTAGCCGAAGTTTTAAAACGGCTTTCGGGCAGTCGCCAAAAGAGTTTATAACTCAGTCACCTAAGTAAAATACATAGCTGATATTGTAAAAAAGTCGGCTATGTACACCTATCTGTCGGATTCGTTCACCTCCAATTGATTGAATTTACTTACCTTTATTGTTGTTTCCTTTTCACTAGAGTGAAGGGAGGCTTAATTAAAAATACAATCAAAGGATATGTAATGAGTTTAGGTTATTGCCCCGAATGTAATGCTGAAATTTCTTCCAGAGCAACACGATGCCCTAAGTGTGGTTATGCAGGAGAGCCAAATATTTTATCCAGATTATTTACTATTGCCGCTTTTTGCCTTGGTGCATACGGAATAGTTAATTGGTTAATGTTGCAATAGAAGGAATAAAGAAAATGTCAAAGACTTTAAAAATTGTGTTAGGCGTAATATTTACTTTTACTGCAATCATTTACTTAGTAAACATTGGGGCTAAATCTTTTGAGGATGCAAATTCAATAGGTAGATTAATCAGCCACCTAGTTATTGGTGTTTTAGTTGGTGGCTTGATTGTATTGGGCTTACTACAAGCAGAGTCACAACAGCATATAGCAGCTAACAGGTGGGTGACTTTAAAACTTAATGATCATTTTAATGCGATATTTATTACAGGTATCGTTTCAATACTGGCTGTAGTCATTTCAAAGTCAGCGCATGAAGTAACAAAGTCCTCTTGGTATTTAGCAAACGAAATATCAAACAGTGGAGTAGCAATATGTGATGAATATGAATCATCGGCTCAAGTCGAAAAATCTAATGATAAATTAATAAAGTTAGCTAGAGCGCATCTTTCTAGCCAAGAGATATTTCTAATGGCTTGTGAAAATGCGCTATACGAGAACGAATTTAACGAAATATATTCCTTAAAAAGAGCTTTAACCGATATCGAGCTAGGAAATATAAAAAGGGGTTTTGCTGTTATAGTGCGACTCACAGAACAAACCAATCAAGAAAAACTCCTTAAAAAGTTAGTTTCTTATAATTACTTAACTGAAGCGGAAGAAGTAGCTGAGCTTTTTGACGATGCAAAGATAAAAGCGAGCATGCTTAATTTAGTCGCAGAAAAATACTTTAAGAATAGTGATTATGTTCAAGCTGAGCGGCTATTTTCATCGTTACGATCTGATAATTATTACTATGGTTTTCGTGGCCTACGAAGGGTTTATGACAAGGTTGGTAAACCTGAAAAGTCTGTGAAGCTCTATCTTCAATTATTAGAAATGGAAGAGAATTCAAATTTAGATGCGTCTAATACATCAGCTTGGTTGGCTTACTATTATGACAATGGTTTAGGGGTTGCTCAAAATTTAGAACTTGCCAGAAGTTACTATGAAAATGGAGTTTCGAGTTTATCTGAAAGTGGAAAAATGCGATTAGCTGAAATGTACTATGACGGGATCGGTGGTTCGGTAAACAAAGAGAAAGCATTTGAACTCGGCTATCAGACAGATGAAATGAAACTCGCTTCCAAAATAAAGAAGTTTAAAAAAAGAAACGTTGAAAGTTTAGATAAACCTAACAGTGATTACTACGAATATAGTGAAGATAAAAAGTTAAGAGTGCTTTATGAGCTTTTCAAACGTAACACTGGCGCATTAAACCTATGCTCAAATGTAAATTACGAACGTATTGGAATAATGAAAGAAATAACATCTGATCCCTACCAAAATGGTGGTAATTGGACAACTTACGTATCTGCCATTAGTTATGATTGTTATTCACCGCAACTCGGCGATCAAGACATGGACTGGATTTTTACAGCAACCTGTGACTCAAGAAGTAATACCTGTACATGTATACAAGGTAAGGGAGTGGAATACGCAACTAGCGTAATTGAAAATGCTCGTTCTTGTACTCGAGAAAATATAACTCTTTAAAACTTATGGTTAATTTTTATTATATAGTTTTAATTTCTTTTTCTTTGTTATTAGGTTGTAGTTCTCAGCCAATACCTCAAAGCAAATGTGGTTTATCTAGAGACCTTTATTCATCAGTAAGCCGATACCATCGTGGTCCCATAAATGGTGGTTACGATGAAAACCATGACGGAAAAGTCGATCATATCGAAGCATTCTCTAGCTGGGACTTTTCTCAGCTAGAACGTGTTTTACATTCAGGTGTTGAGCATAAAGAGTACTTTTGGGTAAACATTGATACATGCTATCAATTTCACGTAACGGCTAGCGATTTTTATGAAAACAAAACGATGCCTGTACTGTATCAAACTTGCCGTGACTTTTCCTATGCGGTTTATTCTCCCAATAAAGAATTAATTGGCAAAGATACTGGAACGGGATGCCGGCACTTCACTAATCAGAAATGGGAAATTATGTAATTTGTCGGATGTGTGAACTCTCTTGTCGGCTCCGTACAAATGCTCCAAGTGATTTCATTTAATACTTCAATGAAATAAAATATCGGCTAAATACAGCTATAAGCAATTGATTCATTGGAGTAACATGAAAACAACAACTACAGCAGGTGGAAGGTCTAAATTTAATTATACAGGCTCATTAGCAGATGAATTTAAGCTGATGTTTCCATCAAAGCCAATATTAATAAAATCAGAAATTATCAATAGTTTGCTTTCAGCTTTTAAGGGGCAAAGTGTCCTAGGTGGGTTTCACGCGACTAAATCACCTGAAGGGAGTGTTGGTCACTATATTTCAACCTATCAATCCAACACTATGAAAAGTAGCCTAAGCCCAGTATATGGAAGCCATATTATTGGCATTTTAAGAGATTTAGAGTTAGTTAGCGTAAGCAAAGAAAAATACAGTATTGTTGTTAAATTTTCGGACTAACGAGCAGCTTAAATTCCCGCTTGAAATTCTACTCAACGGCACTCCAGCCATGTAATTCGTCGGTAATGTACAAGTAATTGTCGGTAGAGTGAACACTTAAAGTCATTTTATTTCATATGGTTAAGCCTATGTTTTCTTTCTTGCCAACTGGTTAGAAGCTAACTGGGTATTAACCTTAAAAGGAAATAAAAATGATAAGATGTACGCACTCATTATCAGCTATTGCAATAGCACTAACCTCTGTATTATCGCTCAATGCTAACGCTACAGGTGTGCATGGTTACTTTCACGGCAATGAAGGTATTGCACACATAAAAAATGAGCTTTCCGTTCCACTCCTTCCTGCACCATTCACATCAAGAGCACCACAAAAGCTAGCTTTCGCGAAAGCGCAATTAAAAACAATTTTGATGAACTCTGCATCAAGTGATCAAATTATTCCTGAAACTTGTGAGCCAAGTGAATTTGCTTCTTACTCGGGTAATGATTTTGTTGAATACGTATCTAATGCATATTTAAAACATGAAGTGTCTGCTGGTTACGATTGTTTTCGTTCAATAGCGGTTACCTTTGATGAAGCGGCTACAGTTTTCAGTACGGAAAATGTCAACAATGTGGCTAATGCTATTGTTTCGGAATTGTCAGAAGAGTCATATGTACCTGAGCGTATTTTCGGTAAGGTGTTCTTTTTGCGTGTTATGTATTTATATGCAGCCAACAACGACCTAATTCTTTCGACTGACGACTCAAACATCAAAGCAGCCTTCGATGATGTATTTGCTAACTTTGACGGTAATACAGCAGACCGTACTCACCAACTGGTTATCGCTGAAACAATAAATCTTGCTGGTGGCTATTATGGCTACTTAAAATTTAAGGGCTTAAATGGTGGTGATGAAAGAGCTGCTAAGTGGATCGATTTACTTCCAATTATGAAAAGCCGGTTAGACCTCATTCGACCACTTTTCACCGCTCCTAATGAACAAGATGAATATGGTATATATCATGCAGCAAATACCATAATTAACGAGTTCAATCGCATGACTCGTTATTACATCGGAGAAGCAACATATGATGATGTCGAAATGCCAAGTATATTGGCGCAATACATTTACAACATAAATGTAGATGACCCAGTACCTTCTAACGCAATACACGCACTACTTGCTATGGCAGAGATTGGTATTACTAATGAGATTGTTGCAGCCGTTCAAGAAGTACTGGATGCAACGGGTAAGTTTAGTCAGCCACATGTCGCATTATTGCGTTCAATATCAAATTCTGGCTTGGATTGCACAGTGTTTGAGCGTGACTCCCTTCTGTGCGTTACGGATGAATTAATAGAAGAAATGCGAGACTTTGCGTTACCGTCAGAGTTTACTTTTGGTGATATTACCTTCAAGACCAAATTGTCTGAAGAACGTGCTCGCCACATATATAACTCCCTGCAAGCCACTCGTTCATTGTTTTTCCGTAATACTGGCATCACTGACGCGATACAAGATGATCCCAATGAAAAATCCACTTTTGTGATTTATGGCTCGCCAGAAGATTATCAAACCTTCCAAGGTTACTTATATGGCTTAGATAGCAACAATGGTGGTATCTACATTGAACAAGACGGTACTTTATATACCTTTGATCGACCTGATACTGAAATGTTTGTTCTTGAGGAACTAGCCCGCCATGAATACGTACATTATTTAATCTCACGCTATTTAGTTAAAGGTATGTGGGGTGAGACTCAAATGTATGAAAATGATCGCTTCGTGTGGTTTGATGAAGGAATGGCAAATTACTTAGCTGGTGCAAAACAATATGGTGGAACTGATCCTCTTGCAACAATGATCGAAATGAAAATCTGGCACAGTGAACGTTCTATTTCTGAGATTACAGCCACTTCATACAGCGACGATTGGATGTACCCATACAGTGCATTGTTGTTCAATTATTTGGATGAAACTGGAAGTGAATCAATAGTTGATATGGCTTCGGCTGTTGCGGCAGATGATGTTTTTGAATTTGATTCAATAGTTGCTTCATTGAGTAATTTAGACAGTGGTTTTCAAACATACGTTAGTGGGTTAACAGCTGATGGATGGCAAGCTCCTTGGTATGAATACAAAACAGATGCATTATTGGAGGCTGATGGTGTAGTTGATATTCAAACTGTATTAACTGCATCAATGGGAGCTACAACCAGTTGCTCGGAATTAGACGCGTCTAATTTTAAATGCACATTTATTATTGAAGCTAATGGTGCCAAAGCCAAGCAAATCAGCATTGTTAATTCTGTGCTAGATACAGGCATTGAAGGTGCTTTATCTAATGGTTTGAATAACTTTGAAACTATGACTTGTCACCCGACTAAATTTAATATTGAAAACGTTGATGCTGAATGTATTGGGTTATTGCGTCCAGATAATATTGACTATGATGATGGTGTAACTGACACCGACGGTGATGGTTATCCTGATGAACAAGATGCATTTCCTAATGATCCTACCGAATGGGCAGATACTGATGGTGACGGTCATGGGGACAATAGCGATGCATTTCCGAGTGATCCGACAGAGTGGGTAGATTCAGATTCTGACGGCACTGGCGATAATGCCGATGCATTCCCTAATGATGCAAGTGAAACCACAGATACCGATGGTGATGGCTACGGTGACAATAGCGATGTATTTCCGAATGATCCAACAGAGTGGATAGATTCAGATTCTGACGGCACAGGAGATAATGCTGATGCGTTCCCGAATGATGCAAGTGAAACCACAGATACTGATGGTGATGGCTACGGGGACAATTCAGATGTATTTCCAAATGATTCAACTGAATGGTTAGATACTGATGGTGACGGCACAGGAGATAATGCTGATGCATTCCCGAATGATGCAAGTGAAACCACAGATACCGATGGTGATGGCTACGGTGATAATTCTGACGCTTACCCAAATGATGCCTCAAAGTGGCAGAAAGAAACAACTCAACCTGTTGCAGATACACCGAAAAGCAGCAGTGGTGGTAGCTTTGGCTTTATTTCCGCACTTCTTATGATTGGTATGGCGATCTTAAGAAGAAATAAACATTCTTAGTTTCCATTAGTTAAATACCTATGCCAGCAATATGCTGGCATTTTTTTAAATTTCCCGTTGCTAATATTTGGAAAATGACTGGATGGTTATAGGGTCTTAAATAACCAACAGGTGAAGTAATGAGTCAATCAACACTAGCAAAATTGAAATGTACTGCCCGTCCGACTATTCCAGCTATCGAGCCTATTCAAGTTAAACGCGAAAAACTGATTGCCCGATTAAACGAACAACGTGCTATGGCTGCTTGCTTATTGGAAAATGAGGTGTATACCGCTTATAAAGAGGTTTGGATAACCGATGGTATTACCGGAGAGAAGAAACGAGTAAAGCAACCTAAGAAGCTAAGACAGTGGTTCTATCAAGTGAATGATACTTGGTTCTTTGAAATAAAGTATGGCAACAAGTCATTGGAATTACAAAAAGGCAAAGTTGCGATTGAAGTGGGTAAGCAAGAAAATTTACTGACAACAATCGACACCTTAATTCACGCTGTTGAAATAGGAGAGTTAGATGTTCAGCTAAAAGCCGTTACTGGACCAAGAAAAGCAAAGGTCTAAGTGTGGCTATATTACGTGAAATAAGCTGTGTCTATACCTTTAGGGAAGTAGATGATGACATTTTGAATGTAACACTTGATAGTCCAGAGAAGGTTTATCAAGTGTTTAAGCATTTGAAACATGAAACCAAAGAGCGTTTTATCGTGGTGAACTTGAACAGCCAGCATCAAATTATCCATTATGAAGTTATAGCGATTGGCACGGTAAATCAGATATCACTTCGTCCGGCTGAAGTATTGAGAACAGCCATTTTAATTAACGCACCAGCTATTATTCTAATTCATAACCATCCATCAGGTGATCCAAAACCAAGTCAGCAAGATTTTCATTTTACCGAACAAATTAAACAAGCCGCAAAGATGTTCAGTATCGATGTGCTTGACCATGTTGTTATTGGATATGAGCGTTTTGATAGAGCTGTCAGAGATTAAGCCCTGTTAAAATCAGGGTTTCAACCAAATTCATAGTTACCAAAAAATTACACGAATTTCGTTACTAGGGGCGATCCCCAATCAAACGTGGCTACTTTTTAAAATGAAATTTAGGGAAAATAGAGGTGGTCCTAGTTGACCTTGGTCGGGATTGGCGACTAATCTGGTAAAACAGAAAATAGTGAGAAGTTATTCACCATCTAGCCCACGTATTTAGTGGAGATGGTGGCCCCACCCTGACTTGAACAGGGGACCTGCCGATTATGAGTCGGATGCTCTAACCAACTGAGCTATGGGGCCACATTTTTAAAGCTTGGACTTGCTTTTCTACTCTTACCACTTAAGCCCGCTCATTATGAGTCGTGTGCTCTAACCAACTGAGCTAAGGGGCCATTGTATTAGCGAAAGCTAAATTTTTTGATGCGTTTAGCAGGTTTAACTGACTAAAGCGGGATGCAGTATAAAAAGTTTTTGTAACCTTGTCACTAGCAAAACCCTTTATTTTAACAATCACTAAATCAACTGCTCAAATAGTAAACTCTTTGTTTTTACAACGACCTTAAAGCATGCCGATTAGTTTCTAGCCTCCGACATTGTTCTAGATCAAATAGCTAAATCACTAAACTCGTTAAAATAGCCGCTCAATCAATTGCGGAGTGCTGACTGTGATAAATTTACCAAGCTGGGATCAATCTCTGATCAACAAGTACAATATTTCTGGGCCTCGATATACATCTTACCCAACAGCATTGTCTTTAGCTGATGGTTATAACCAACAAGATATGATTAACGCGATTGCGGCGTCGAAAAGCCGTTCTTTATCTTTGTATATCCATATCCCTTTTTGCAGTCAGCTTTGTTATTACTGTGGTTGTAATAAGGTGATCACTCGTCATCAATCTAAAGCCGATTTATACCTAGATAATTTAGCGCTTGAAATTGCTGAGCAAGCAACGCTTTTTGCCGATTATAACGTTGAACAACTGCATTTAGGGGGTGGTACGCCAACATTCTTATCGGCAGAGCAAATGAGCCGCTTAATGGCATTGGTTGAGCAGCATTTTAATTTTGCTGATGATGCCGAGCGCGGTATTGAGATTGACCCTCGTTCTTTAGCTGATGGCATGCTAGTACACCTACGTCAGCTTGGCTTCAATCGTGTCTCATTTGGTATTCAAGACTTTAATGATGATGTGCAACTGGCAGTTAATCGCCCGCAAAGCGTGCAATCTGTAAAAGGTTTAATTAGTGAGGCTCGTGAACTTGGCTTTAAATCTATTAATGCCGATATGATTTACGGTTTGCCACTGCAAACACCTGAGAGCTTTAAAGAGACGATTGCACAGCTGATTGAGCTAAACCCTGATCGCGTGTCGGTATTTAACTATGCTCACTTACCAGATAGATTCGCTGCACAGCGTAAAATTAAAGACGCTGACTTACCGTCTGCGGGCGATAAGCTCACTATGTTCAAAAATACCCTTGAGCAGATGTTAGCGGCGGGTTATCAGTTTATTGGTATGGACCACTTTGCCCGTAAAGACAATGAACTAGCAATTGCACAAAACGCAGGTCAATTACACCGTAATTTCCAAGGTTACACAACGCATGGCCAATGTGACTTATTAGGTTTGGGTGTGTCATCGATTTCGCAAATAGGCAATGCCATTTTACAAAACGAAAAAGAGTTGAAGCACTATTACAAAGCTGTGCAAGAAGGCTATGGCAGTGCAATCTGTAAAGGTGTTGCTTTAACTGATGACGATACGTTACGTGCCGCAGTGATCAAACAATTGATCTGCCAGTTTGAGCTGGATATTCCAGCAATCGAAAAACAGTTTAATATTAACTTTGCCAGCTACTTCTGCGAGGCACTACAGGCACTCGACCCATTACTAGCTGATGGCTTGGTGTCTGTTAGCCAAGATAAGATCACAGTAACAGCTCGCGGTAATTTATTTATTCGTATTATTTGTATGTGCTTTGATGCGCACCTACAACAACAAATCAAGCAAACTCGTTTCTCACGAGTTATCTAGCCCAACAAAAAGCAGAGCCTAGGCTCTGCTTTTTATTTTGTTTAATTCAAAGATACGTCAACTTAATTAAATACTACGTTTTCGCTGCCTGGAGCGGCTTTAAACTCTTCAATTATACGTGCGCAATCCGCTTTGATTTCATCGCTATGCTGCTCTTCAGCACGCCAGCGAGCGGTGTCCATTTTAAAAATCTCTTTTTTAGAGTATTTCTTACGGGCATCGTGCGTTGGCATATCTTTTACAACTTCGTACATTTTAAATATGCCTGGGTAACGCTCACTTAGCTCAAACTCTTCTGCAAAGCTGTATTGAGAGATCAGCACCCAAATACGTAAGCAGCCTTCTGAGAACTCACATTGCTCTTCATTCATTGCACGGGCAATTAAATGAATGCTATCGGCTAGCTTTGCATTACGCTTTGCTTTTGATGCCGCAAGCTTTTGCTCATGCTCAGCTTGCTTCTTGGCGATAAGCTTATTTTGCTCTTTTAGTTTATACAGAAGTTGCCCTGCATAAAACGCAAGCCCTGCGATAATTGCCGCACCAATTACAATGGCAATAATCAAGGTTGTGCTCATCGCTCATCCTCATCTTCGTCATCAAACCATTCATTGGCTAAGTCATCAGATAAGTACTTATCGAAGTCAGATTCACCTTCATCGTATGAATCATCTTCAAAGTCATCTTCGTACTCGTCTTCATCTTCAATGCCTAATAACTCACACAGTGCTTGGTGGCGAGCAATACGGCTATTGAAGTACTTAGCATCTTTACCTGTTAATAACTCACCGCGCTCATGACGCTCAACCAGCTTAAGTAGACGCTCGTCATTCTCTAGTGCTTCTAACTCTTGCTCTGGCGTTAGTTCAGGCTCAGCCACTTTCTTAAGCTCAACCATAGGTTTTAAGTTGCGCTTCATTTCAACTTTCGGCTCAGCCTTAGGCGCAACTAAAGAAACCGGCTTTTTACTACCAACACGCTTATCTTTCGGTTGATTGTTTGCAGCAGTGTTTTCTGCATTTTGTGCATCAGGTGCATTTCGAGACCCAGGTTTAGCACCTTTGGTCTTTTTAACTCGCTGCTCTTTTAACGCGCGCATCTCTCTAAGCTTTTCTTTGCTTAGACGTACAGGACCATTCGATGGAATTTTACGCGACTTTTTCTTTCTACTCATATCTTGATCATCTCACTTAAGAGGTTGTGCACAACGCCTTTGTGGCATTGTAATGCTGGCATAACCAGAAGAATTCGATGTGCGGATGTGGTTGGTCAACTTGACGAACTGCGCACTTTTCATACTTTTAGTACAAACGGTGGCTATTGTAACAGGACAAATAAAAAGGCGGTAGAGAAAACATCTCTACCGCCTACTAATCTGAGCGCCAATTATCTGGACACTTCTCCCTTCGACTTTTTAGTCTTTATTATTTTTATTATTATTGTTTATCCATTTTGTTATTGTTTTAACCTTCCGTGTAGCATTCCATTTTGTTTTTATTATTAAACTTCCATGAGCTTTTATTATTCTCGGTCAATCCTGACGCTTTTTTGTTATTTCCTTTAGGACACCTAACCAGTGTCAACCCCTAAAGACTTGCCTCAGTCACTTTCCTTATTACATTGTCCATGTTGTTTTTGCTGTCTCAGCGACAGTGGTTAATTTACTCATTAATAATTTTGTTACAACTGATTTATATAATTTTTCTTACAGATAAGATATTGCAACAAGCTCAACTTATTTAATAACAAAGAGTTATGTATAAAATTGAAATAAAAATAAGATTTAGCTTACAGCTCGATATGGACAATGTCTCACAAAGGCGTAGGAGATTTCGACATGGTTTAAATACAAAAAAAGCAGCTTGCGCTGCTTTTTTCACACTAATCACATATTACTGCGGAGTATTACTACCCGCAATCAGACTTTAGTGTAAGCCACCTAAGTATTTTGAAAGTACTTCGATGTCTTTGTCTGTTAGCTTTTTAGCGATGTCTTGCATCATACCGTTTAAGTCGTTATTACGCGTACCATCACGGAATTTTTCAAGTTGTGACTTGATGTATTCTGGATGTTGGAACGAAACTTTCGGGAATTTAGCTAGTGATGTACCGTTACCACGAGGACCGTGACACGCAGCACATGCAGGAATACCACGCTCTGCATCACCGGCTTTATAAAGCTGCTGACCTACTTCTACTACATCTTTAGGTGTTGTACCTTCAGACATATTTAAAGAAGAGAAGTAAGCTGCTAGGTCTTTCATGTCTTGATCGCTAAGCGGCATAGCCATACCACTCATTACTGGATCCATACGACCTTCTTTGCCGCCAGATGTCATACCTAATTTAAACTCTTGTAATTGTTTATAGATATAATCTGCGTGTTGGCCTGCAATTTTAGGGTAGATATTAACCGGTGCATTACCGTCTGGGCCGTGACAAGCCGCACACGTTGCCGATTTCTCTTTACCTGCGTTTACATCGCCATCAAATGCTGTTGCGTTGCTTGCTGACAACGTACCAAGCAATATAGTTAAAGATAGTGCTATTTTTTTCATGGTGAATTCTCTGTTTCCGACCCTGTATCATCTACAATATGGATGTTGTGATTTCTATATTCTACACGATAATAAATTCTCTGGCACGTTTTCTGCCCACATTAAGCTCATAATTTATAGGGATTTGACTTAGATTAAGTTTATACCTAGTAATTTTCCTAATTTAAAGCCAATTTAGCACGCTTAAATACGCTTTTGAATGCTGCTTTAATAGTATAAAATACGTGCCTTAAGTGGAAATTAGCCACTGTTTGTTATTTTTTATAAAAGACTAGGAGAGCCTGTGCTCAAATCTCGTATCAAATACAATACTGCGTCCTTTGTTACCAGCGCACCTGATATCTCACGCTTACCTGCTGATACGGGGATTGAAGTCGCGTTTGCTGGTCGCTCTAATGCGGGTAAATCAAGTGCTTTAAACACGTTAACAGATCAAAAGTTAGCGCGTACTTCTAAAACACCCGGTCGTACTCAGCTGATCAATACCTTTGAACTTGATGCCGATAAACGCCTTATCGACTTACCGGGCTATGGTTTTGCTAAAGTTCCTATCGAAATGAAGAAGAAATGGCAAAAATCGCTAGGTGAATACTTACAAAAACGTCAAAGCTTAAAAGGTATCGTTGTTTTGATGGATATTCGCCACCCGTTAAAAGATTTAGACCGTGACTTAATCGACTGGGCCGTGGGCAGCGAAATTCCAGTGCTGGCACTATTAACTAAAGCCGACAAGCTAAAACAGGGCGCGCGTAAAGCTCAAGTTTTACAAGTTCGTCGTGAGTTAAGTAGTTTAGATGGTGATATTACAGTACATGCCTTCTCTTCACTAAAAGGCACAGGCTTACCTGAAGTTGCTAAAAAGCTTGATGAGTGGTTCTTAGGGCCCATTGAAGCGCAAGCACCTGAGTCTGACGAACAACCAGAAGCTTAATCGCTTAGGCCAAGTAATAACGCTTGGCTAATGATTCTATATAGTAGCCCTGCTCGTCTGAGCAGGCTATTTCGGCCCACTGATAATAAACATTTCTCGATACCCTCGCAGCCAAGCCATGTGCTAATTGAAGATAAGGCACACTGACGCCTTCAAATTCTCTCAGTAATAGTGGTTGCTTTGCTGATACCAACCAAGCGCGCTGTAAATTATCAACACAACAAAGCGCACGGCCTTGCTCTGTATCTTCAAAACGCCAATCAACAATAATAAAAGGCACATCTTCGACCGTGATAGCCATTTTCTCGACGGGTGTTTTTAAAAAATAACTATCTGCTTCTTTGCAAAGCACAGAGGCAAAGAGTTTAACCATTGCCTCGCGCTTTATTTCACTGCCAGCATAAAACCACCGCCCTTGCGCATCAATCAATATAGGCACTTGCCCACAGTTTTGTGGCTGCCATTGATCAAAAGGTTTATCGGGTGCCTGAAGAGCGGCTTCTAAGTCAGCAAGTGATTGCATTATTTTTCTTTATCTAGCATCAAAGAAAATGTCACAGGAACAGCTGTCGCAATAGATGGTAAACCCGCAAGTTTTTGTAACTCACTAATACCTTCTGTTACTTTGAAATCACTTGCATTAATAATCACCGGCGTAAACGATGAAACAGTAACATCGCCTTTCGGTGACATATTGGCAAGTACATCAATTGTTAGCTCTTTCTTGTTGCCATGGAAGTCTAATTCAGCTTTCAAACCTTTAAGCACATGTTGTCCTGGCTTTAGCGTTAACAGCGCTTTGCTTAAATCAGCAGTTAACACTGCATTAGGGAATTTAGCTGTCTCAAATAACAACTTGGTCATGCGCTCATTGCGGATAGGGATCAGAGTTTCAACCGATGTCAGATCGATCATCAACTTAAATTGACCTTGCTCGTTAAGTGTACCCGACACGTTTTTGAAATGATGCGCTTCTGCAACTGAATTCTTTTTGATAGACACAAAGCTCACATTGCTTTGCTCATTATTAACTTGCCAGTTTGCGCTGGCTAAAGGGGCAACTAAAATACTCGATAATGAAAAGGCAGCAATTGCCAAAGATTTAAACATAACGCATTCCTTCGAAAGTAAATAAGAATCACTTTGATGGTATCACTTGCGTTAATTTGTGCAATGAATTGTATGATAAGAGAAAGAAAAAGCGACTCACTCAACAAGGAGTGAGCCGTTATAGCAAACTGGGGAGAAGCTATCAATACGTTGCATCCTTTCAGATGCATCATCAACAGGATGTCCTACAGGATGAGGACGGCGCGGACTTTAGCAAATACCGGATTAAAAATAAATTGCATAACCGCAGAAACAACACAAATTGATAAACATATAACGAAACACTAAAACCATCTTTTCTTGTTTACTTAAAGTTAACATTACAGCGAGCCGTAATTTAGGGTAAAGTGAATCAACAGCACGCAAAAATCAGGCTTTTTTAAGGCTTGTTAGTGATAAAAATTGCAGTAGAAGAGTAAAAGGTATGAAAAAAATCCCCTTAATTTTATTTGCTACCTTACTTTTTTTAATGACCCCCTACTGCCATGCAAAAAAAACAACGACACAATATCCGGTAATTTTAGTTCATGGGCTAATGGGATTCGATAACCTACTCGGCCTAGATTATTTTTATAATGTTGCTACAAGTCTCAATCAAGATGGTACCTTGGTGTTCACGCCAGCGGTCTCGGCTATTAATAGCTCTGAAGTACGGGGCGAACAATTACTCACTCGCGTAAAAGCAATTTTAGCACTGACTGGCGCAAAAAAAGTAAATTTGATTGGCCACAGCCAAGGTGCGCAAACAGTGCGCTATGTTGCTTCAGTCAGGCCAGATTTAATTGCCTCAGTAACCAGTATTGGTGGTGCAAACTATGGCAGTGGCATTATTGATCTAATTAATCAAAAACTACCTGCAAATTCTCAAGCAGAACATACCGCGCGGTTCGTATTTGATGCATTTGGTGAGGTCATTTCACTGCTCTCAGGCCACAGCCAATTACCGCAAGATACACTCGGTGTTTTAAGTAGCTTAAGTACACAGGGCGCTGACGTATTTAATCAAAAATACCCTGAAGGTTTACCAGAAAATAAGTGCGATCAAGGTCAGTTAGTTGCCGAAAATGGGGTGTACTATTTTTCGTGGAGTGGTACAGCAGCACTCACCAATATACTTGATCCAACCGACTTGCCCATGCTGCTCGGTTCATTACTTATTTTAGGCAAAGATGATGGCCTTGTATCGCGCTGCAGCAGCCATTTAGGTCATGTCATCAAAGATGATTATGAAATGAACCACTTAGATGAGATTAATCAATTTATTGGTTTACACAATTTTCGTGAAGTTGACCCTATTGAGCTTTATCGTCAACACGTAAAGCGGTTGCAGGAGTTGGGGTTATAAACAAGTTAGCAAGTTAGCAAGTTAGCAAGTTAGCAAGTTAGCAAGTTAGCAAGCCTAAATGACTTAGCTAACGCGTCAAGCAACTCGCTAATTTTACTCTTTCCCCTAGTAACTCGCTAACTTTTAACCTAATAGCTGACAGCTCTCACCTATTGCGACTATTAGTGCGCCTGTTGCCAGTTGTCACCGCTGTCGGCTTCAACAATCAGAGGCACATCAAGAGTAGCGGCTTCTGACATTAGCTTACAAATTTCAGCTTTATAGTCGTCAACACACTCTTCTTTAATTTCGAACACTAATTCATCGTGCACCTGCATTAGCAGCTTCACTGAACCTTCAGCTTGCTCGTTCACCCACTGATGAACTTTAAGCATCGCTTTTTTGATGATATCAGCAGCAGTACCTTGCATTGGTGCGTTGATCGCAGCACGTTCAGCGGCTTTACGACGAGCACCGTTACGGGCATTGATTTCTGGTAAATGTAAGCGGCGACCAAAAATTGTTTCTACATAACCTTTATCAGCTGCTTTTTCACGGGTTGTTTCCATGTACTCAAGTACGCCAGGGAAACGCTCGAAATATTTATCAATATAATGCTGTGCTTCATGGCGTGGTACATCTAACTGACGTGATAAACCAAACGCCGACATACCATAAATTAAACCGAAGTTAACCGCTTTCGCTTTACGACGCATATCGCTGGTAACCTCTTCAAGGCTAACCCCAAAGACTTCTGCAGCGGTTGCGCTGTGTACATCTAAACCATTCGCAAACGCAGTTAATAGGCCTTTATCTTGTGATAAATGCGCCATGATACGTAATTCAATTTGGCTGTAATCGGCAGCCACAATTTTATGGCCAGGTGCAGCAATAAAGGCTTCACGAATACGGCGCCCCTCTTCTGAACGAATTGGAATATTCTGTAAGTTAGGATCCGTTGAGCTTAAACGCCCTGTTGCTGTTACAGCTTGATGGTAAGAGGTATGCACTCGCTTAGTGCGCTCATCAACCATTAGCGGAAGTTTATCTGTGTAGGTTGATTTAAGTTTAGATAAACCACGGTGCTCAATAATCACTTTTGGTAATGGATAATCATGAGCAAGTTCTTGCAATACTTCTTCTGCTGTCGAAGGTGCACCCTTAGGTGTTTTCTTGATAACAGGCAGCTCAAGTTTTTCAAACAAAATAGCTTGCAGTTGCTTAGGTGAGCCTAAGTTAAATTTTTCGCCTGCAATATCATAAGCTTCTTGCTCAAGCTCTAACAGGCGCTCGCCTAAACGTTGGCTATGAGCTGCCAGCATGTTGCTATCAATTGCAACACCAGTACGCTCAATATCAGAAAGCACTGTGACAAGTGGTAACTCAATATCTTCGAATACTGACTTCAACTGGCTATCGGCATCAATTTTTGGCCATAACACTTGGTGAAGACGTAGCGTTATATCGGCATCTTCAGCAGCATAAGGCGCCGCTTTTTCTAGCTCAATTTGATTAAACGTTAACTGCTTTTTACCTTTACCGGCAATATCTTCAAAGCTGATATTTTTGTGGCCTAGGTATTTCAGTGCCAGTGAATCCATATCATGGCGGCTACCTACACTATTAAATACATACGACTCCAACATAGTGTCGTATTTAATACCCTTTAACTCGAAGCCAGCATTCGCTAACACGCTTTTATCGTACTTAAGGTTTTGCCCCACTTTCGCTTTGTTTTCGTCAGCTAAGATTGGGCCAATTTTTGCCATTACGGTTTCTAAGCTTAATTGTTCTGGCGCATCAGGGTAATCGTGAGCAACCGGAAGGTAAGCCGCTTCACCGGCTTTAACCGCAAAGCTCATACCAACCAATTGCGCTTGCATATAATCAAGGCTGGTTGTTTCAGTATCAAAAGCAAATAATTCAGCGTCATTTAACTGCGCTACTAAGGTATCTAGCTGCTCTTCAGTTAAAATAGTTTCGTAGTGTGCATCAGCAACTTTTGGTAGTTCGTTAGCTTCAGTTGGCACATCTAAATGCGTATCAGCGTCTTTAGGGTTATCAAGTAGTTCAGCTAACCAACGGCGGAACTCACATTCACCATAAAGTGCAATCAATTCGTCACGATTAGGCTCTTGCAGCTTAAAAGTTTCAAGATCTGACTCAACCTCAACATCACACTTAATTGTTGCTAATTCATAACTAAGTGGCAGATGATCAAGTGCTGCAGCAAGTTTTTCACCAATCTTGCCTTTAATTTCACCTGCATGATCAATGACACCTTGCAATGATCCATATTTTTGTAACCATTTCACTGCTGTTTTTGGACCACAGCCATCAACACCTGGGATGTTATCGACCTTGTCACCCATTAAAGCAAGGTAATCAATGATCAACTCCGGACCAACACCAAACTTCTCAACCACGGTTTCTGGATCTGAAATGCTATCTGTCATGGTATTGATCAGCGTAACATGCTCATTAACAAGCTGCGCCATATCTTTATCGCCAGTTGAGATCAGTACATGACGCTGCTGCTCTGACGCTATGCGCGCAAAGGTACCAATAACATCGTCAGCCTCAACACCTTCAATACTAATCAGCGGGAAACCCATTGCTTTAATAATGTTATGTAGTGGTGCGATCTGTGTGCGTAAGTCATCCGGCATTGGCGGACGATTCGCTTTGTATTCACTGTACATATCATTTCTGAAGGTTTTACCCTTGGCATCAAATACCACCACCATATGCGACGGATCATATTGCTTGATCAAACTCTTAAGCATATTAACTACGCCATAGATTGCGCCTGTCGCTTCACCTTTTGAGTTAGTAAGGTGCGGTGGCGAATGGTATGCACGGAATAAATAAGAAGAACCATCTACAAGAATAAGTGGGTTTTCAGGGATCTGAGCCATGGTGAAATTGGATCCTAATTGAATAACATTAAATTGTTTGTAAGCATGCCATAAGGCCATGAAGAAAACGACTGTGAATTATTAACCAATAAAGGTTTATGACAGAGCAAGCTGTGGATAACTTTGTAGATAACAGACAGAGCTAATTCTCCCGAAATGAAAAAACATTTGGGAAAATTTTATAAGTTCATGTTTTGATTTAAAAAAGATATTACGGCGTTCTTTTTTTATTATTTTTGTCCGATGTGGAAAACGGTTTTAGTAGCGATAACCTTTTGCTTATTCGATACCGAATTAACATCCCTTTTCATAACCGGAGGAGTATTCTAGCATAATGGATCAAAGATCATAGCGATCCTTTATACTTTTTTTTTCGTTAGTAATTTATAAAAAGGCATAAACAGCTATTCATCATGCTTTGCGAGTTATCAAGCGACGAAAATTTTTTATTTTGTCGCCATGCTCGTATCCTTGTTAAACTAAAGCTAGTCGCATTAAGGAGAGTTCAAAAATGAAAAAAGTTGCTGTAATTTTAGCTGGTTGCGGTGTTTACGACGGCGCAGAAATCAATGAAGCCGTATTAACCTTATTACATATCGCAAAAGCAGGCGCGAGCTATCAATGCTTCGCACCCGATATCGACCAAATGCACACCATTAATCACCTAACCGGTGAAGAAATGACACCTAACCGTAATGTGTTAGTTGAAGCTGCGCGTATTGCCCGTGGTGAAATTAAAGCGCTGACTGAGCTAAATGTAGATGAATTCGATGCCTTGATCGTACCAGGTGGCTTTGGGGCCGCGAAAAACCTATCTGACTTTGCTGTTAAAGGCGCAGATGCCCAAGTTCAAGGTGATGTACTGACAACTGCGAAGGCCTTTGTCGATGCCAACAAAGCAGCGGGTTATATATGTATTGCTCCTGCCATGCTGCCACTTATTTATGGTAAAGGTGTAAAAACAACCATTGGTAACGATGCAGACACCGCTGCAGCAATCGAGCAACTTGGCGGAGCGCACCAAAGCTGTGCTGTGGATGATATCGTTGTCGATCCTCAGCATAAAGTGGTCACAACCCCAGCCTATATGTTGGCCCAAAGCATTTTAGATGCTGATGCGGGTATCGAAAAATTGGTTAACAAAGTATTAGAGCTTGCTTAAACATCAAGCTAAGAGCCAGTATTTAATGCTGGCTTTTCTTGCGCTAACGCAAAAAAATGACGGTTTTTCTCAAGAAAAAGCCTTTTAGATCATTTTATAAATTGTGGCTTAGCGTTATAATCGTTCTAATTTCCGTCAGATATCGTGATTGATCACGTTCAAATCGAAGTGAGCAAGGCAAAATGAAAAAACTATCAGCTGCATTATTACTGCTAGCAACAACGGCATATGCACAAGCGTATGACAACTCTTTGACTGAAGATGCAATTAAAAAGCGTCTAGCGCCAATTGGTTCTGTATATCTAGAAGGTGATAAAGCTGCGGTCGCTGCTGAACCTACAGGTCCTCGTTCAGGTGAACAAGTTTACCAAGCAGCATGTTTTGCTTGTCATGGCACTGGCGCACTAGGTGCACCTAAATCAGCTGATGATTGGGCTCCTCGTATTGCTAAAGGCATGGACACTCTACTTGACCATGCAATCAACGGTTTCAACGCGATGCCTCCTAAAGGTACGTGTATGGACTGTTCTGATGAAGAGATCAGCGCTGCTATCGATTTCATGACTAGCAAGTAACAGTTCAAAAACTAATACTAAGGGCTTAATTTTATTAAGCCCTTTTTTTGTGCCTGCTTTTAGCCGCTAGACTAATGCTGTAGCCAAATACGCCCCATCATAAATTACTATTTTGTTAACATCTGTTACTTGACGATCTAATAAAAAAGTGGAACTATAAAGGACGAAATTTAAACAACAATAAGATCTGGTTCTAAATCATTGGAAGATTCAGCAACACACATTGATAAGCTAGAAAGAAAAAATGCTCGCTTAAAATCGCTTTTACAAAAGTATAAGCAATCACATCACTTGCAACATGCTCTTTTACAATTATCAGAGCAAGCAAGCACTGTTGCCGAATTAACCCTACTCTACCCTGCTATCCACAACATTCTGCAAGACTATATCCCAAGTAAAAACTTCTTCGTTGTGTTGCATAACCCGGTTTACGATAACCTTGAGCTATCTTATTTCGCCGATGAAAAAGATGGTCTTTCAGTACCATTAAAATATGAGCAGTACTTTAAAGAAGGCCTCACGGGTTACGTATTTAAACAAGGTAAAACCTGTTACTTTACCAAACAACAAACAGAGCAAGCGGTTGAACAAGGCTTACTTAAGTGCTTTGGTACGCCAGCTGAGCATTGGGTTGGAGTGCCCGTCTATCGCGATAAAGTCATTATTGGAGTCATGGTCGCGCAAAGCTATGACAATAAACAAGGCTATTCGGAGCAGCAAATTGAGTTGCTCGAAGCGATGTCATTATATTTAGCGACAGCGATTGAACGAGTTAAAAAACGTGAGCTGCTCGAATCTGAAGTAAAAATTCGCACCCGTGCACTGACACAAAGTAACCAAGCACTGAACGACGAAATTCAACAACGTAAAAGTGCGCTAGAACGTCAACAGATCTTATTTAAAATATCAGAGCTGGCAACACAAAGTAAAAACCTCGACGATGTATATCTGCATGTACATAACATTATCAAAACCATTACCTATGCAGATAACTTATACATCGCATTGTATGACCAAAAGTCACATTGGTTAAGTTTCCCTTACTGCGTCGATGAGTTTAACGATAATGGTAAACCACGGCCATTTGCTAAAGGCTACAGTGAACTGGTGCTCAGCACTGAAAAGTGCCAAGTCATAGACAGTGAAAGAGCAAAGGAGCTTATCAAGCTAGGCGTTATAGAAAGACCCGTTAATGTACCACCTGAGCGCACTGCGACTAGTTGGTTAGGTGCTCCGCTGAAAACCTCGCAAGGCGTTATAGGCCTCATTGTTTGCCAAGCTTACAATAATAAGCATGAATTTAGTCAGGATGATTGTGAGCTAATCACCTTTGTATCGCATCAAATTGCTAATGTTATTCAAACTCACCTAGCAAACCAAGAGTTAAAGCTTAGTCACCAAAAGCTTGAGCACCGGGTCACTGAAAAAACCAAAGAACTTCGCCAAGCCAATATGCACCTGCAAATGCAAATTGAAGAGCGTAAAAAAATAGAACAACAGCTGTATCACGATGCACACCATGACTCACTAACCAGTTTACCGAATCGCAGTTTATTCTTAACTCAGCTTGAAAAAACATTACAGCACTACCAGCGCTACCCAGAGCAACAGTTTGCAGTGCTATTTATTGACCTTGATAAATTTAAAGACATTAACGATCACCTTGGTCACCAAGCTGGCGATCAATTTTTAATTGGTGTTGCCGAGTCTTTCTCGCATTGTATACGTGAGCACGATTTGCTTGCACGTTTAGGTGGTGATGAGTTTGTGATATTGCTCACTCACTTAACAGAGCAACAGCAAGCCCAAGATGTCGCCAAACGTATCATCGAAATTATGAGAAAACCTTTCTGTATGAAGGGTCAGTGCATTCAAAGTGGTGCCAGTATTGGTATTACTTACTCAAAACCAAGCTACAAGCACACCGATGAAATTATACGTGATGCGGATGCAGCCATGTATTACGCGAAAAATGCAGGCCGTAATCGCTTTGAATGCTTCCATCCGCTGCTTAATGCCAGCAATGTACAACATGATGCTGACAATATGCATCACTTAGATGATTTGCCAATGCACTTTAGAAGTGCCGAAATCATTACCTTGGATGAACAAACTCGCGCAGAGTCTTTACTCGAAGCATTTGGTGAACACCCAGTACTTGGTAGCACCAGCTTTGAAGTACTTAAGAAGTTTGCGACCGATAGAGTACAGCACTTTGAGGTTGAACTTAATTTACTCAAACAAGCCTTCAGCTTAGTAAGTGACAGTAATCTAGAAAAAGTATTGTTCCCTTGCTCTGGTTTAGTGCTTGAACGTATTAATTTTCAAGCACTGTGTAAGTTATTAAAAGCCCATGATGCGAATAGAATGTGTTTACTATTCAACGAACAAGAAATTCGTTACGCATCAGCGGTACAAATTGAAAATTTAAAAAATTTGGTCGCTCAAGGGTTTTCGATTGGTTTGAATGAATTTGCCAAAGATCGCTGTGAGTTAAACTTACTGACTGAGTTCCAATTCGATTACTTATTATTAAGTTCAACGTTCAGTAAGCGAGTACTGCAGCAAGAAAACTATCACTTACAACTGCAAGGTGTACTGGCGATTACTAAGCTGCAAAATATCCAAGTAATCGCGAAAGGCCCGTCGATTTTTAACTACCGCACCTTACTCGATAAGCACGGATTGTCATTGTTTATTGGTAAGCAACATGCGCTGGCACCCTTCGAACACGAAGCACCGAGCGCACAATTTATTACTTCTTAAGCATTGCTCTTAGATTAGCTACACGAGCTTGGCCTTTTTCCATGCGCTCAGCCTGTGAAGACGGTGGCTTTTTCGCTTCAAAGGCTAAATCATCTTGTGGTAACTCTTGCACAAAGCGACTGAGCTCAGTATCTGAAGTTTCACCAAATTGACGACGTAACTTAGCATAGGTCATTACCAGCTCTTGCTGTGCACGCGTAATACCTACATAAGCAAGACGACGCTCTTCTTCAACGTTATCTTCATCGATACTTACTTGGTGCGGTAATAAACCCTCTTCCATGCCAACCATGAACACATAAGGATACTCCAAACCTTTTGAAGCATGCAGTGTCAGTAATTGTACCGCGTCAGATTCGTCTTCTTCTTCGTTGCGTTCAAGCATATCGCGCAGGGTCAGTTTACTAACCACTTCAGCAAGGTTCAGCGGCGGGTTGTCTGCGTCCCCTGTTAGCATGTCGGTGATCCAACGATAAAGCTCTGAAACGTTTTTCATACGCATTTCAGCGGCTTTTGCACTCGGTGATGACTCATAAAGGTATGCTTCGTAGTTAATTTGCCTAACTAACTCTTTCACAGCCTCAAGGGTATCGCCCCGTACCGCATTATCAGAAAGCTCAACCACCCAGCGGGCAAAACCAGCTAAAGCATTAAAACCACGGCCCTTTAATCTGTGCGCAAGCTCAGGCTCAAAACAGGCAGCAAATAAGCTGATATGCTTTTCATTAGCAAGGGTGCCTAGTTTTTCAAGTGTGACCGTACCAATCTCACGGCGTGGCGTATTTACAATTCGTAAAAAGGCATTGTCGTCATCTTGGTTCACCAACAGGCGTAAATACGCCATGATATCTTTAATTTCTGAACGCGAGAAAAATGACATGCCGCCGCTGATTTTATAGGGAATGCGGTTGCTCATAAGTGCTTTTTCAAACACGCGCGCTTGGTGATTACCACGATATAAAATCGCGTAATCTTTGTAGCTGGTGCGTTTCATGAATTTATGAGAAATAATCTCTGCCACCACTCGCTCAGATTCATGCTCTTCATCACGACAACCAATCACTTTGATAGGCTCACCATAGCCAAGCTCACTGAATAGCTTTTTATCAAATTCATGGGGGTTATTAGCAATCAAAATATTCGCCGCTTTTAGAATTCGCCCTGCGCTTCGGTAGTTTTGTTCAAGCTTAATTAAACGTAAGCCCGGAAAATCTTTACTCAATAGCACAAGGTTTTGAGGCTTAGCACCACGCCATGAGTAAATTGATTGGTCGTCATCGCCTACCACGGTAAAACGAGCTCGCTCACCCACCAGTAGCTTAACCAGCTGATACTGGCTGGTATTAGTATCTTGATACTCATCCACCAGCAAGTAACGAAAACGCTGCTGCCAACGCTCACGCGCAGTGGCATTTTGGCCCAGCAACAAAGTAGGGATCATGATCAGATCATCAAAATCTAGGGCGTTGTAAGCACGTAATTGATTTTGATAACGCGCATATAGCTGAGCAAACAAGGCTTTTTGCGGCTCACGGGCTTCGCGAACGGCAAGCTCTGGTAGAATCAACTCGTTCTTCCAACTTCCTATTTGCATCTTCAGTAGGTTGAGTAGATCTTTGTCTTTTTTAAGTTCTTCTTCGGTCAGCTCAGCTAATAACTGGTTGGTATCTTGATCATCAAACAACGAAAAACCGGGTTTAAAACCTAACGTCGTTAACTCTTTTTTGATTATCTCAAGCCCAAGGGTGTGAAACGTTGAAACCCATAAGCCTTTCGACTCTTGTTTACCCAGTGTTTGCGTTACACGCTCGCGCATTTCTTTTGCGGCTTTATTGGTAAAGGTTACCGCTGCAATATTGCGCGCTTGATACTCACACTTTTGCACCAAGTAAGCGATTTTATTAGTAATAACACGCGTTTTACCAGATCCCGCACCGGCTAATACCAGACACGGTCCACTGATATACTTTACCGCTTCATCTTGTTTTGGGTTGAGTTTCATAAGCCCCTAAAGAAATTATCCAAAGACAGGACGGGCAATTTTACCGTAATCACTACACTACGCCTAGCCAATAAGGTAAGATTGTTTTTTTACGTGACTCAAGGGACGAAGATGATCAACCCAGCAAAACTTGAAGAAATCGCTAAGCAAATTACTGATAACATGCCGCAAGGCGTGAAAAACCTTGCCGAAACAGTTGAAGGCAAAACAAAGCAAGCTATTCAAAACAAACTTGCTGAGATGGACTTTGTAAGCCGTGATGAGTTTGATATTCAAAGCCAAGTACTTATTCGTACTCGTGAAAAACTCACTGAGCTTGAAGAAAAAGTTGCATTACTCGAGCAGCAACTTGCTAGCAAACAAGACGAACAATAAAAAAGGAGAGCGAATTAGCTCTCCTTTTTTCTACCTAGCTAGTTTTAGGTTTTAGCTTTTTTCTGCCACACGTTCAAATACGCGCTTAACGGCAATACCGTAGGTATCACTAGCTTCTTCTGCACAGGTCACTACCGACTCTAGATCATTAAGATGACCATTCGCTAAGCCATACACCCAACCATGAATTGTTAACTCTTGGCCTTTCGCCCAAGCATCTTGCACAATGTTAGTACGGCAAACGTTACGTACTTGTTCGATAACGTTTAGTTCAATTAAGCTATTTAAACGCTCTTGCTCAGGTAATGCATTGAGTTGTTCGATGTGTTTTTCTTTTACATCACCTACGTGGCGTAGCCAGTTATCAATTAAGCCAAAACGTGCTTCGTTTAATACTGCTTGAACACCACCACAGCCATAGTGACCAACGACCATGATGTGCTTCACTTTCAGTACTTCAACAGCGTATTGCATTACCGAAAGACAGTTATGGTCGGTATGCACAACAACATTTGCCACGTTACGGTGAACAAATAGCTCACCCGGTAATAAGTCTACGATTTCGTTTGCAGGTACACGCGAGTCAGAACAACCGATCCACAGATACTCTGGATTTTGCTGCATTGATAGAATTTTGAAAAACTCAGGATCATTTTCACTCGTACGCGCTGCCCAACGTTTATTATTCTCGAATAAATTTTTTAACTTTCTCATTGCGCCTCTTTACGGTATTTAATAATTAGCTTGGATCAAGATATTCCTTGGTGTCAGCTGCTTTTCGCAAAACGTACTAACTGTTACTTGATACCCTTGTTGTTGCAAATATAAAGCACGATCGAGCACGAGCCAAACTTCAATTGCCCTTCTGAACACATGTCGGACGAGTTCAACTCGCTCAGTTACCCTTTTGCGCTTTTTACCTATCTCTAAAAATTTATTGTAATCAATGCCTTCTGGTAAATATAATGATTTTTTCTCAGCTGCCCACAAACAAAATGAGCTAAACGAATCAGAGAAGATCGCTTTGTTCACTGATGGCACACTCACATAGTGCATTTCACCGGTCAGTGATTTTCGTAACGCGTCAAATCCAAGACGCCATTCAACCTCTGTTTTTCTTACCTTATCAACTCGGCTCGGTGCTGTTACCGTTTCTTGCAGCGCCAGTTTTAAATCGCGATGAGTAAGCGCTAGTTGGCTTTGCTTGGCAGTCTCGCTCATTGCTTGATAGGCGTTATCTGTGAATAAATGATAACAGCACGGTGAAAAACTGATTTGTTGGGTTTTCGCTTTGCTTGCTTGCTGCATAAATGTTTGATGCAAACGACCACAAGCATGTAAAGCAACAGCATGCTGCTGGCTTTCAAAAAAGCCATCAGTGTCATCGGTTAATACATCAGCTTGTGTAAACTGCATCGCCAATTGCTGTTGCTTAGCACTGTGTTGACCTTGGTCGCACAAGTGTTGTTGTAGCTCAATGCTATGTACTCGTGGTGCTCCATTGAATGCCAACATGCGACCTAAATGCCCTTTACCAGCACACCATTCTAAAACAGGCTGGTTTAATGGCTGCTGACTGATCGCCGCGACAAAGTCTTGTAGTTGCTCAAACTTACGGCCTTTAATGCCATTACTTATCCAAAACGGAAATTCATTTCGGGCAGCACTTATCGCTGGCAACTCACACAATTCAGCCAGCTTTTCGATGTGTTCGATTTCATCAGTAAAATAACGATATAAAGCCTGCTGATCGGCATCAAGTTCACTCACTTGTTGGTCATCAAGCGCCCATAATAAGTTGGCTAATTCAGGCCAAGGAAGATCATCAAAATCAAATGCGGTACATTGCCAGTATTGGCGGGTTGAAAATAGCAGTGCATCTAAGGCAGCAAAGTGCTCGGCAAGTGTCATAACTACTTAGCGACAAGAAATAAAAAGCAGTATAACAGATTTATCTTATTTAACGTCGGTTACTACTGATCAAACGAATGTACAATGGCACACATGCAATACTTAGAATGATGGCTAGGATCAGCATCCAAGATAGCTCAAAACCTTCTGTTTGCTGTTGATCATACATAAAGCCATCAAAGGCCTGATCAAACTCATCCTGATCTAAGCCATATAAATCTGCAATCAAGCGCCACTTTGCCATCGACATATTGCCTAAATTAATCCCCGGTGGTTGAATGTAGCTTGCTAACACATGGGCTTCATAGGCCAGCTCTTGTACGCTTTTATGGGTGGCATAATGCTGCTTGGTTACATCGATGCTTTCTTCTAAGTGTAATAAGGCATACCGCCACCCTTTTAAGCTGGCACGATAAAAGCGCTCAACAACCTCTGGCTTGTTCGCTAAAAACTGCTCTGAGGTATATAAAATATCGCCATACACATTCAAACCAAACTTTTGCGGGCAAATGAGTCGGTGACCGACTCCTTGTAGTGTCATTGTATAAGGCTCATTGGTGACATACACTTGCACCGCGTCTAAATCACCGGCAAGCCACTCTTTAATACCGCCTTCATGGCTAGCTGCCATCAAGCTTTCTAGGCTCAATCCAGCGCGCTGTAACATCACCAGTAACTCAGCATTTTCTATTGAACCGATTTTACTTAGCTTCTTACCAGCAAAGTCTCTTGGCTGAAAAATATCTGAGTTATTTTTTACCATCCAGCAGTAAGGCGAAAACTGCAATATGGCTCCTAGGGCGACAACCGGAGCGCCTTGCTGACGCTTTTGTAATATTCCTGAGTGAGTAATGGCAAAGTCGGCTTTACCGCTTAGTACTTTAGGGAAGGTATCTGGATGGTTTGGATCAGCAGGAATAATAGAGACATCTAGGCCTGCCTCCTTATAAAAGCCTTTTTCTGCAGCCATATAATAGCCTGCAAATTGAAACTGGTGAGTCCATTTTAACTGTAAGCTAACTTTATCAGCACACTGTGCGCTCATAGCTAGTATTAAACAGATTACCCCTAGTAGGCTTTTTATACCTTGCACGCATCATCCTTGCTTGAAACCGTGCATTAACTATAGGAAAAATAGAGAAAAAAACAAGGCTGCTAATTAGCAGCCTTATTCAGGTTTTATAACTAATTAGCCACTTTCACTGCGCTCAACTCCTGACCTTGGCTGGTTAGGAACTGGGTGAAACATGGATTGTTTGTTTCATCTTGAACGTTGTATCCCAAACGGTTCAAATGCTCATTGAATACCTCATAATCACTCGGTTCAATAGCAAAGGCCGCCAGCACATTACCAATAGCTCCACCATGGTTACGGTAATGGAATAAAGTAATATTCCAATTACTACCAAGGGTATCTAAGAATCGCGCCAGTGCACCTGGGTATTCAGGAAACTCAAAGCGCAGTAAACGCTCATGAAGCTGAGCTGGCGCTTTACCACCCACCATATAACGAATATGCAATTTAGCCAGCTCGTTATCTGATAGATCGCAAAATGTGTAGTCATTTTCTGTCAGTGCCGCTTTTAACTCATCGAGCTCTTGCTGCCCTTGTCTTAAGGCAATACCAACAAAAATTTGTGCTTCGCCAGGGCCTGCATAACGGTAATTAAACTCGGTGATAGCCCTGCCACCTAATGAGTTACAAAACTGCTTAAAGCTACCCTTTTCTTCTTTAATAGTCACAGCAAGCAGTGCTTCGTTCTTTTCACCGAGAGCCGTTCGTTCAGCAACATAACGTAAGCGGTCAAAGTTTAAGTTTGCACCCGATAAAATCGCAGCTACGTTTAAGCCTTTAACACCATTTTGTTGGCACCACTTTTTAAGGCCCGCTGTTGATAGCGCCCCTGAAGGCTCCGCTATCGCACGAGTTGAAACAAAGATATCTTGCATTGCGGCGCAGATTTCGTCGCCCGTTACAGTGACCACTTCATCACAAAACTTTTGCGCTAAACGAAATGTTTCCGTGCCAATAACTTTTACGGCTACACCATCTGCAAAGCTGCCAACACGGTCAAGTTCAACGGGCTTGCCTGCTTCAAGTGCTGCTTTTAAGCAGGCACTCTCGTCAGCTTCAACACCAATGACTTTAATATCAGGGCGTAACGACTTAATGTACACCGCCATACCTGCCAGTAAGCCACCACCGCCAACAGGAATAAAAACAGCATCAAGGTCGTTCAATTGCTGCATTAATTCACGGGCAACGGTACCTTGGCCAACAATCACATCAGGATCATCAAACGGTGGCACAAACACCCCGTTACGCTGCTCTGTCAGCTCTAAAGCATGGGCTTTTGCCGCATCAAAATGATGGCCGTGCAATACCACTTCACCACCGAGTGAGCGTACTGCATTCACTTTAATTTCTGGTGTTGTGACTGGCATCACAATCGTAGCTTTATGGCCTAAAAATGAGGCACTGAGTGCAACGCCTTGCGCATGGTTGCCCGCTGAGGCTGTGATTACATCAGAACCTTTTGGCAACTTGCTCAGTTTATGAAAAGCACCACGAAGCTTAAATGAATAAACCGGTTGTTGGTCTTCACGCTTTAGCCACACATGGTTGCCTAGCCGTGCACTAAGATCAGCCATTTCGCTGACCTCAGTGACTTTTGCAAGGGGCTCCATGTTCGCTTGGATGATAGCGCGAAAATAATCGAGCTCTTGAGAAACCATAATTAACTAAGCTCCTCAAGTTTTGCTAAATCGCGAACAGCTCCTTTGTCTGCACTGGTTGCAAGTAATGCATAGGCTTTAAGTGCAGATGAAACATAGCGGTCACGATCAAGTGGTTTATAAGCATCTTTACCGCGTGCAAGTTGCTTTTGTTTACGTGCTTCAAGCTCTTCATCTGACAACGCCAAAGTGATTTCACGGGTTGCGATATCAATGATTATTTTATCGCCATTTTCAACATAAGCGATTGCACCACCGCTTGCTGCTTCTGGTGAAACGTGACCAATTGATAAACCTGATGTACCACCCGAGAAACGACCATCGGTGATAAGCGCACACTTTTCACCTAAGCCCATTGATTTTAAGTAACTCGTTGGATACAGCATTTCTTGCATGCCTGGGCCGCCTTTTGGTCCTTCGTAACGAATCACAACAACGTCACCGGCTTTCACTTCGCCGTTAAGAATGCCCTCTACCGAATCATCTTGTGATTCATAAACAACCGCAGGGCCTTCAAAGTGCAGCATTTCTTCAACTACACCGGCACTTTTAACAATACAGCCATCAAGGGCTAAGTTACCTGAAAGTACAGCTAAGCCACCATCTTGACGAAAGGCATTTTCAACACTGCGAATACAGCCGTTTTCACGGTCGTTATCAAGTTCTGGCCAGCGGCACTCTTGGCTCATTGCTTTTGTAGTGCGGATACCCGCAGGGCCTGCTTTATAGAATTTTTGCGCTACTTCATTATTAGGATCGGTGGCATCCCATTTAGCCACCATTTCAGCCATAGTGTGACCTGCTACGTGATCAACGGATAAATCAACTAGGCCTGCTTTACCTAACTCACGAATAATTGCCATCATGCCACCAGCACGGTGCACATCTTCAATATGATATTTATTGGTTGCAGGCGCCACCTTACAAAGGAAAGGAGTTTTGCGAGAAAGTTCATCGATGTGCGACATATCAAAATCAACACCCGCTTCTTGCGCTGCAGCTAATAAGTGTAAAACCGTATTTGATGAACCACCCATAGCAATATCAACTACCATTGCATTCATAAAGGCAGTGCGATTAGCAATAGCACGTGGTAATACTGCTGCATTATCTTTTTGATAATACTCACGGCATAAATCAACAATGCGCGCACCCGCTTCAACGTAAAGCTGTTTACGGTCTTTATGCGTAGCTAGTGTGGTACCGTTACCCGGCAGTGCTAAACCAATCGCTTCTAATAAGCAGTTCATTGAGTTGGCAGTAAACATGCCCGAACATGAACCACAAGTAGGACACGCAGAGCGCTCTACTTTTTCAGAGTCTTCATCGCTTACTGTGGTATCAGCGCCTTTTACCATGGCATCAACTAAATCAAGTTTAATGTCGATATCAGCTAGGCGTGTTTTACCCGCTTCCATTGGACCACCTGATACGAAAATAACAGGAATATTTAAACGCAGTGCTGCTAGCATCATCCCCGGGGTGATTTTGTCGCAGTTAGAAATACAGATCATGGCATCGGCACAGTGTGCATTAACCATGTATTCCACAGAGTCAGCAATTAAGTCACGCGATGGTAGTGAATAAAGCATGCCGCCGTGACCCATCGCGATACCATCGTCGATCGCAATAGTATTAAATTCTTTTGGTACACCACCGGCTTCGGTGATAGTTTCAGCCATTAGCTCACTAAGTTGGTTAAGGTGAACATGACCCGGTACAAACTGAGTATATGAGTTAACAACAGCGATAATTGGCTTACCGAAGTCTTTATCTGTCATCCCTGTTGCACGCCATAAAGCACGCGCCCCTGCACGTTTGCGACCTTCTGTTGTTGTTGCACTTCTTAATTTAGCCATAATTACCTCAGTTGTTGCAGTGGCATGCCACTGACTTCCTCATTCCTAATTTATTTCTCACTAAAGCATCAATCTGATTGCTCTAGTTACCTGTTGATTTTTTACTAGATTGCTTGTTGTTGAAATTGGTTTTCAACATTGACGTGTTTTACATCAACCAATTTATTCAATTGTGATGTTAGTAGATAAATTGGCTTATCGCTGTCTACCGTCATAGTAACGTGGAACGCTTCATCAGCCATTTCTAAATTCATGGTTGTTAGGTCAAAGCCGCGATGACGCGCAACGCGTAAAAAGCGCTCTACAGCGACACTTTGATTCTTTAGTGCAATCGTTAGGGTGTGTTTCATTTTACTGTCTCCGTCATCATTTCATCATTGGCAGCACCGGGTGGTACAAGCGGCCATACATTTTCTTTATCATCTATACAGGCATGCAGAATGTATGGGCCTTCACTATTTACTAACGCATCAACTGCAGCATCGACTTCATCTGCTTTAGTGATGGTTTGACCTGGAATGCCAAACACCGCTGCTAACTGCACAAAATCAGGATTATCTGAAAGGTTTGTTTCAGAATAACGACCTTCAAAAAATAGCTGCTGCCATTGACGTACCATGCCTAAGCGCTGGTTATCTAGGATTAGAATTTTAACTGGCAGATTGTTACGGCGAATTGTTGCCAGTTCTTGAATGTTCATCATGATTGAGCCATCACCCGACACTGTGATCACAAAGTCATTTGGACGAGCAACTTGAGCGCCGATAGCGGCCGGTAAACCAAAGCCCATGGTACCCGCACCACCACTACTTAAGTGATTACTTGGGTGGCTAAACTTCATGTGTTGTGCCACCCACATTTGGTGCTGACCCACATCACAGCACACAACACCCGTTGATGGCATTTTTTGGCTTAGCTGGTTTAATAAATAAGGGGCAAATACTTTCTCGCCCGGATAGTCATAACGCCATGCATGTTCTTTCATCATGCTTTCGATGTGCGTTAACCACTCATCAGGCGTTACAAAACAATCAAGTTGCGGTAATGAGGTTTTTAAATCTGCGACTAATGATGCTTTTGCAGGCTTACGCTTACCAACCTCTGCCGCGTCGATATCAAGGTGTATCACTTTTGCTTTTGCGGCAAACTTGCTTAAATTGCCAGTAACACGGTCGTCAAAACGAGCACCGATACAAACCAAAACATCACACTCTTGCACTGCTAAGTTAGCCGCTTTACCACCATGCATACCTAGCATGCCAAGGTCATATTCATAATCAGGTAATACGCTGCCTAGCGCTTTTAATGTTGATACTGCTGGCATGTGAGTTTTTTCTAAAAACTGCATAAGCTCGTTTTGTGCATCCGCAGCCTGTACGCCACCACCGATATACGCCACAGGGCGCTGCGCTTCACTTAAGATTTGGTTAGCTATCGCAACTTGGTTTGCGTCTAATTTAGGTAAATGATCTTCGGCGGCTAACCAAGGGTGGAATGGTACTTGCGCCATTTGGATGTCTTTTGGGATATCAACTAATACAGGGCCTGGTCGGCCGCTTTGCGCTAGGTGGATGGCTTCTTGTAGTATTTCGGCTAAGTCTTCAGCTCTTTCAACCATGTAACTGTGTTTAGTACATGATAACGACATACCTAACACATCCACTTCCTGAAAGGCGTCGGAGCCTATCGCTGCGGTAGGTACTTGCCCTGTGATTGCAAGTAACGGCACTGAATCCATCATCGCATCAGCAAGGGCTGTTATTAAGTTAGTCGCACCAGGGCCTGATGTTGCAAAGCACACACCTAACTTGCCTGTGCTGCGGGCAAAACCTACAGCTGCAAAACCCGCTCCTTGTTCATGACGCGTCAAATAATGTTTGACTGGCGCACCGTACAAAGCGTCGTAAATAGGCATGATGGCACCACCTGGGTATCCAAAAACATCCTTAACGCCATGTTTGGCTAATAAATCGATTGTTAACTCTGCGCCTGTCATCGTAAATCCTCATTCCTCAGTGACATTGTGTATTTGCTGCGACTCAAACCTTAAAACGAAAAAGCCCCCCGGACTGTTAAGTGCGGGGGGCTTTTTAAATGCTTCACTTTTCTCTAAGCACTAACCAGCCCCCGCGGTAATAATAATCACCACGACGTTAATTAGAATTAGAGAAATTTTGTTTGTAAGCATTTATCTGTAACCAAATTCTGTTCATTTGTAGCGGAAATCTAGCCATCCCGCTGTCTTTTTCTATTAGTACCGCGCTGGGGCTTGTAAGTCAACATAAAAATCAATTCAAAAAACAGGCTAAAAAGCAAAATTAAAGGAATAAATATTCAACAATTTCACATATAAAGATTTATATTTCACTATTTATTAAAAATTGAAATTTCATACCTCGTTATTTGCCATTATATGATTGATTAATTTTTAGCAATTAGATGTGATTTTTCTGCATAAAGCCGATTTAATTTAACGCCTCAAAGAAAAATTAGTTTAGTATTGAAAAAACCATGTTATGAAAAGGAAAGTTATGAAATTCGTCCAGCGTATAAATGCCCTGTTTTTTATGGTGCTACTGCTTGGTTTTAGCCAATATACACTTGCAGAGCCGGGGTTATGGAAAGTAGAAAAAAACGGCGTTGCTTCTTATTTATTCGGTACCGTGCATGTTGGCGATAACAGCATGAAAGGCTTGCCAAGTAAGGTAACAAAAGCACTAGATAACTCAGATAAAGTCATTGTTGAGGTGGATATCAGCGCCATTTCCCCAATGGAAATGCAGCGTCGCTCATTACCATTTATGATGCTGAAAAATGGCAAAACCTTACAATCAGAATTATCACCAGAAAACTATGCAAAACTGCAAAAGTACTTTGCTGATAAATCAATTGATATTGCAATGTTTAAGAATTTAGCACCATGGGCGGTGATGGTCACCATGATGCAGATGGAGTTCCAAAACGTTGGTTTTTCAGATCAATACGGCATCGACAAGCAAGTACTTGCTTACGCTCAAGAACATAAAATATCTATTGGTGAGCTCGAAACTCTTGAACGCCAAATGGAAATGTTTGAGCACTTAGCAATTATGAATGACAAGATGATCGAAGAAACATTCGAGCAACTTGCAGACGTAGATACCTACTTTTTTGGTCTTATCAAGGCTTGGAAATCGGGTGATATGAAAACACTTACGCAGTTTTACAATGAAAGCTTTGATGACTCTCAATATGGTCAACTAAGCGAGCAAGTGATGTTGATAGACCGTAACAACAATTGGGTTAATCAACTATCGACTCGCATCGGTAAAGAAAAGCTGTTCATTGCAGTGGGCGCTTTGCACTTACCAGAGCAACACGGTTTATTGAAGCAATTAACAGATAAAGGTTTTACCATTACCCGTATCTAAATGATTTCAATCGTTTAAAAGCGCCTTATGGCGCTTTTTTTGTGAAATCAGCCATCTCTAAATAGTTGTTGATACCGGCTATTTTGTCACTCGCGTGGTGATTAACATACACCACGGTGCTGGTGCCTGCAGCACAGATTTTTTCTATTAGTAATAACACGCGTTGCCTATTCGCTTCATCTAGGCCTAAGCAAGGTTCATCAAGGATCAATAAATTAGGGTGTTTAACCATAGCCCGAGCAATCAACAATAAACGCTGATCACCAAAAGACAGCTGGCTAAATGAACTGCTTTGTTTGTCACTTAACCCTAATAACGCTAACCATTGTTTGGCTATGGCAAGTTGCTTATCGGTGGCTTTTTGGTAAAGACCAATGCTGTCATAAAAGCCCGAAACAACCGTATTGAGTGCGGTGATACTCACTCGATAATCCATATGAAGCGCGTTAGAGATATAACCAATGTGCTGTTTAATTTGCCAAATACTCTCACCGCTTCCGCGTTGGTAGCCAAACACCTTGATATCGTTGTTGTAACACTGCGGGTTATCACCCGTGATAAGGTTCAGCAAACAGGTTTTACCTGAGCCATTTTTACCTGTTAACTGCCAATGTTCGCCTTGGTTAATTTGCCAGTTGAGTTTTTCAAAAATAGCCTCGCCGCCATAACTTACCGATGCGTTGTTTAATCTTACCAGCATAGAATCAGTGAGCGGAGGTGCTTGATGGTCAATATCTGCCTCAGGTATTTGTAACTGAGTATGCGTGAGATGCAATAGCTTGAGTAAATCATCGCGCTGCTCGGCTGTAGGCTTTGCTAATTGCTCTGTGACATGACCCTCTTTAACGTAGGCGTAATGATCAACAAAGTCTGGGATCTCAGTTAAGCGATTGAGCACAAAAATAAGGGTCGTTGTTTTGCTAAGCTCTGCGAGTAGCTGATTAAGCCCAGCCATTGCCGTGACATCTAAGCCATCAAAAGGCTCATCAAGCACAAGTAAATCTGGTCGACCTATTATGGCTTGGATCAGCATCAGTTTGCGGGTTTCACCGGTCGATAAATCGCGAAATGCCTTGCTAAGTTTGTCACTAAAATCAAATAGGCTTATTAACTGCTGTAGCAAATCACTATCAAGCTGTTGCTCGTCTCGACCTGCAATAATCAGCTCATATACCGTACTTGAAGGCGTAACGCCATCAATAATGTCATCTTGATCTTTAGTTAGCTCAGCCGCAAGGAGCTGCTTTTGGCTGTCTGGCGAAACCAATGCTATACGCTCAAAGCTATTCTCATACTGGCCTTTTTCTATTTTCGCAAAACCGGCAATGGCAGCTGCCACCGCCGATTTACCTGCCCCATTCGCACCAAGTAAAACCCATTGCTGCAATGGCGATACATTGATATTGAGATCATCTAAATAATAAACGTCATTGCCCTGCCCCTTTAGGCTAGCTTTAACATTAACCAACTGCACTTGTTGCACTTTGAACCCTCATTCTAAGTTACCGTTAGCTTGACGTTACCGTATTCGATAAAAAATTAAAAATCGTTTAAACCTTTTTTGAACACAGCTGCGACTAAGGTATAAAAGGTCATTAACAGGAAACAGACAATGAAAAAATTACTTTGTGTAGCAGCTATAGGCTTAGCTCTAACAACAACATACGCAATGGCAAAAGACTCACGTGAACTAAATCACAACTTTGCTGTGAGTGGCGCAAGCCAGCTTGATATTGATTTTCCGGTGGGCAGCTTAGAAGTCGAAAGCTATGACGGCAGCGAAGTCGTCGTTACGGTTCGTATTGAACCAAAAAATGACAATAGCTGGTTCAGCTCTGATGTCGATTTATCAGATATTGAATTAAGCCACTCGCAAAGTGCCAGCTCACTTAGCTTAAAATTAGATAACGATGACATTCAACAAAACTGGCATGTAAAAATGCCTAAATCGATGGCAATTGATGTTGAACTTGGTGTTGGCGATATTGAAATTAACGACGCAAGTAATTCAGTTGAGATTGAGCTTGGTGTGGGCGCGGTAAGAATTGATAGCGCGCTTGATGACTACAAACGTATCGAGCTTGATACCGGTGTGGGCGATACTAAAATTCGCGGCTTAAAAAATGACGGTAACACTAGCCGTAAAGTGGTTAGCTCGCATTCAAGCTATCGTGGCAATGGCCAATACGATATCGAAGTCGAAGTGGGTGTTGGCGACATTAAAGTAACGAACTAATTTAACGCTTTGGTTATCCCTGTGAGCTCTCAGCAAATAAAATGCTGAGAGCTTTTTGCACTGAATCTAGCGTGATCGGTTTATATACGTGCAAGTTTGCTCCAAGCTCATATACTCGTTGCAAATCTTCATTCGATGTATTGGCGGTCACCACCAAAATTGGCACCTGTTGCCCCTGCTCATTACGAATAATATCAATCGCTTTAAAGCCATCCATAACTGGCATATTTAAATCCATAAAAATTAAATCGTAGTGTTTATCTGACGCTTTATCTGTGGCAATTAAACCATTTTCCGCCACATCAAAGCTGTAATTTAAATGGCTAACCATGCGCCCTAAAATGGTGGCGTTTAGCGGGTTATCTTCAACAATTAAACAATGTAAAGCTTTCGGCAGCGGCGCTGGCATTGCTGATTTAGGCGTGCTTTCTAGTTCTAAATTAATTAACACTTTCACACCTTGTGGCTCAGCATTAAGAAATTGGATTTCTCCTTTTAATGCTTTCACAATGTGCATAACCCTAAGCAGTCCCGTTTTTAAGCCTTGAAAATGTTGCTCTGAGTCATTTTCGTAGCTAAGTAAATCTGTCGGCGGCTTTTCAAAGCCTTTACCGTTATCTTGTATTTCCATTACAAAGTGCTGCTCACCTTGGCATGCAGCGGTTACGGCAATACGGCCTTGGCTTGGAGTAAATTTAACGGCATTGTTAATGATTTCAGCAACGATTTGCGTCAACCTTGCATGGTCAGTGCTCACCTCTTTATTGAGTGACTCAGCTAAGTTCACGCTCAAGGTAATACCTTTATCGTTACAGGCATATTCATAGGGTGAGATAGCTTGCTTTAATGTTGATAACAAATTGCTGCTAGTAAAACTTAACTGCCATTCACCCGAGGTTAGCTGCTGTAAATCCATTAATTCGTCTAGCATGGCCACCAGCCTATTAACGCAATAAAGCGCCTGCTGTTTAGTCAGCTGCTGACTGTCGCTGATATCAAGCGCTTCGATGGATGCGGTTAAACCTTGCAATGGTGTTCTAAATTCATGACTAGTACGGGCAATAAAGCGCTCTTTATTTTTATTAACACGCTCAGCAAACTCTTTTTGTTCTTTGTACTTAGCAATATTTTTAGTGACCAGTTTCTCCATAGGTTTAAAAATGAAAAATAGCTCAATTGCTAATAACGTCATGGCGAGCAACCAGAACAATAACTCTAGCACCGCCAAAAACGTGACTTTCTGAACTGATTTTTGCTCGAGTAACTTAACCGCTTGGTCTAGCTTTGTGAGCAGTGCTTCAAGCTGATTGCTAACAAATGTTGAGCGGTCCACATAGGCAAAATCATCGGTATTGTTTAATAGCTGCTGCGCTTTACTCACATAGCGCTTTACATGTTCATCTAACGCGGTCGGCGGCGAGAAATAATGGGCCTCAAGCGCCTCATTTAAATGAATATAGTGACCTTGCTCATCTTGCTGAATTAAAAATTGATGCCCTGCAATAAATTGCTCAACCGCTTGTTGCAATAGCCTTCGGTGTTGCTGTTGAAAATGATCGGATTCATGATAAATGAGTGCATTGCCATACAAGGCAATTTTTTGTGACAGCATGCGTTGCTTGCCGGCAATGTTGATAACTTTGGCGTCACCCTTTTGGATATACAAAAGGCTCTGTATCAAGATAGCTGATACAGAGATCAATATGGCAATCGCCAATAACCCCCAGCGATATCGTTTTCGGATATCTGTGACTAGCTGCAACATGCTTTACTCATTATTTTTTAAAATAATTGTAGTTCATAGAATACAAGAAAGCCCACTTGAAGTGGGCTTTAAACATGATAGTTAACAGAAATTTATCGATTTTCGAGTCGGTTATAGTCAAATAACCCAAATTCAACGCCGCGATACTCTTTCGCTACACGGTGTAAAATATCGCTGTATTGCCAAAACTGTGGATGTGTTCGGCGAATAGCGAACTCACTTTTCAGATCTCTGTAAGCTGCTTCATCTGTTGCTTTAGCAAGCCCAGCTGCAAAAGCTGCAATTTGCTGGTCATTGTGTAAGTACCAAATGGCTTCTGGGTAATCACCTATGAACCCAGGCACAATCGTTACTGTATCTTCGTCATAAGCTCGTTGCCCTTCTTCATTCAATAAGCTCGAAATATTGTAATGAGCATTATGATGGATCAGGGTATAGGCCCTGTGCTTATCATCGCCATCTTTGACTAACACAAACGAAATTTGCGGTAGCAAGTTCACTGCTTTAACCGGAAGATCGTTAATTTTTGCAAGCGGCTCAGGTACTTTCGTATAGTCGTAACGAGTGCTTAAAATTGGCTTAAGCTTCTCTTTTAGCATGTTGAATAACTCTGACTGCGGATCCATTGTTTTGTATTCAATGCCCGTAGGTTGGCTAAATGACAATTCATCTTCAAAGAAACTCGTCAAGCTAGGTGGTGATTTACGATACCACTGAGCTTTAATTTCTTTGCGCTTAGCTTCTGGTAATAATGCAAGGTAGTTTGCTTCACCTTCTAAGCGTAAAAAGTCCATATACAAACGAGTTAATAGCTGATGACCAATGTTGCCATACACATCAAAACCCGCCACCAGCAAGTAATGAATACGTTCAAATAGTGCGTAGTCGAGTATCCAGGCGGTTTTTGGTTGCTGGCCTATCCAGCCTTTTACAACTGTTGCGCTATCAAAGTGGCGGAACACTGTGAGTGCTGCATTTTGGTTATGGCCATCACCCTGCCAAAGTAAATCGGTTGTTAGGTGCTGACCGTTCTCAAACATCTTATTAGCCAGTGCAACTTTGGCTGACAAATATTTGTTTTGGCGTTTTGAATACTTCACCCAACTAGAAATCGGCAAGGCATTGCTTTCTTCTTCAGCTGGTAATGCTAAGGCATCTTCATGTTGTAACAACATTTCACCGACTTTAGGTGTCGCCGCCATTTCAGGCTTCGCAAAACCCACCCAGAACTGGTCGTTAATTACATTTAACGCGATTTGACCACGACAAACCGGCCCTTTAATAAAGCCCATAATAATAAGCTCAGCTTCATCAAGCATAAATTGATAACGTGAGTTTACTGGGATTGCAGCAAAGGCCTTAAATGGGTTTGATGCCACTTCTGGCTTATAGCTTGGCAGTTTATCTACTTGATAATCAGCTTCAATAAATTGCGAATGTAAGCGTGCAAGCTTTTCGTCATTTAATGCTAAAGGTAAATGTGTTTTCGCTAAAATAGTCGAACGATCATGCATTAAACGATAGTAAACACGCTCAACCTTAGGGTCTTCATAAGGGCGACGGGTGCTAATGTGTTTGATCTCTTCACCCGGTGGCGTTGAAGAGCGAACCAGCTTAAAGTAGCTGTGTTTATCGCCATGCTCAGGGAAGTAAATATGCGCTAAATACCAGTGCTCATAAATATAGCGAGCAGCCAACTGATGCTTTAAACCATCTTGATTTAAAAATGCTTCCCAACGTTCGACTTGTTTTAGAACGCCTTCTTCAGGAGGCTCGATATGAGCTAAATAACCGCCCTTCTTAAGCCATTTAGCAAGGTGTTGAAACTCTTCGCTTGAGATCCCCGGCAAACCATAAGGCATACCACTGTGTGGGCTATCTTTAGCGAATGAGTCAAACTCATTCATTGTGGTACATGTTTGCTCACGGTCGAGTGAAAAATCAAACTCATCGCCTAAAATAGCTTGCTTAGGCAGAGGGCTACTTTGCTTAAGTACTAAGGCATTATAAAGCACGCTACCGGCAAGGTTAGCTTCTTCGGTTTGTGCTCGCTCGTTAAGTACTGGGGTAAAGCCTTTTTCACGCCACTGGGCGGTACTTGTCGCATCGAACAATAAACGGCTTGGCTCTTGGGCTAGTAAGCGAGTGCCGTCATAAACACGCTCTTTACTTAAGCCGCGGTCAATACCTTCCACAGAAGATAACTTAAGCTGACATGGTGCGTCATAACAGCCATGGCAAACCACACAACGAGTGTCTAGTACCGGCTTTACATCACTTAAAAACTCGGCACCTTCAAGTGTTGATGCAGCAACAACGCGCTCTCTAGGTTGCTCTTCACCAAACAGTTCATCGTAATGAGCGGCACCTAAATAAGCACAACCACTTAATAAAATAAGACCAAATACGGTAGTGAGGAGTTTTCTCATCCTTCCTCCTCGATATCTTCAACGTCATCACCTAAATCGAAGGTTGGCATCATATCGACTTGCGGCGATACAAAGGTTTGGTCGTTGTCGCAACTAAGCATCGCGCTCAATAGTGGCCCACGAACGAGTGTCAGCTGCGCATCATGCTCACCATCAATCAATGCTTGATAGTCATCATTTAACGCTTCAAGACGGTATTCATTAATGGCAATTGCGACACTGCTATCAACAGCTGGGTTTTGGCAAAGCTGCGCGAGTAACTCTTCGCTTAGCGTTACATGTAATAGTAAATCTGGAGATTCGATATCGCGGCTGTGAAGGTTCTCATCAAAATAAAAAAGAGGAAGGGTTAAATCGCTATTTTGCTCTAATTCCATGTGCTGCTCTCTACATCAAAATGACTTTTAATTGTACGAGTATAGCAAACTATAAGTTCAATAATTAGCGAAACTTATCAGCCGTTAGCAGCTTTTTAGCTGCTAACTAACCGAATTATAAAAACAGTGAACAATGCATCACCAAGGTAGCGTTTCGCCGTTTGAATGCCAAAACCCACCTGTGTTGCTAAGGTTTAATTCGTCAATCCGCTTGATGAGCCGCTCTGCGGCAGTTTCAGGGCTGATATCGCCGGCAAAATTAACCATTTGCGTTTGTACAAAGCCCGGATGAAATAACCCTACGGCAATTTTTTTATCTTTTAGTTCATGGGCTAAACTAACACTGGCGGCATTAAGCGCCGCTTTTGACATACGATAACCAATGTAACCACCCGAGCCATTATCAGCAATTGAGCCCATGCGCGATGTGATCATCGCCACTTTGGCATCAATACCTAAGCTTTGCTGTAATGCATAAGTAATACGAATAGGTGCAATACTGTTCACGCTAATTTGCTTTTCGATGGCTGCAAAGTCCATGTCAGCTAATGTTTCGTTATGAAAAATACCGGCGTTGTTAACTAAAATATCAATTTTGTCGCCGTGTAAGTAATTGGCAAGGGTTGCAACATCATCGGCGTTAGATACATCAATGTCGCTAATAATTTTCACATCGAGTGCTTGAAGCTCCTCACTTGGCGTGCGAACCACTGCGGTAACACGGTAACCTTGGGCTGAATACTGTTTACAAAAATTAAGACCAATACCTTTATTGGCCCCCGTAACCACCACATGCTTAGTCATCAATCTGCTCCTTAGTAGGCTTTTCTATACCCAAACCACCTCAAAGTGCGAGTTTGTACATTTTGAGGAGGCTTAGATATATATACCTTGGGACAGATTGGCAAAAACCAAGGGCTTAAGTTAATTCATCAATGGTTGATTTAAGTATAGAAAATACGGCCCCTTGTGGATCGGTAATCACACTAAAGCGCCCAACATCTGGAATGTCTGTTGCTGGCACACAAATAGCGCCATTAAGCTGCGTTGCTTTAGCGACTGCCTGATCGCAATCTGCTACCGCAAAATACAGCATCCAATGGGGTGGAATATCATCGGGCCATTCATTGGTCATCTCAAGCATGCCCGCAATCGGTTGCTCATCGATGGTAAATAAGGTGTAGTCCATGCCCTCCATGGGTTTCACCTCAAACTGCCATCCGAATAACTGACAATAAAAGTCGCGACTTTTTTGCATGTTTTTCGATACAAGCTCAAACCAGTAAGGCAGGTTAAGCTCTTGTACTCGTTTTGCCCCGATATGCTCACCGGCTTGCCATAAGGCAAATGTTGCACCGCCTGGTTCTTGCAGCATCACCATGCGACCTGCCGTCATAACATCATGTGGCCCTGCCAATACAGTTGCACCTAGTGATTTTGCCAGCTCTGTGCTTTGGTCAACATCATCAACAGCAATATATAATAACCAATGGGTTGGCATCTCGCTCATACTTGCTGGCAGTTGATACATAGCGGCAATATCATCACCTTGCTTTTGCAGCATGGTGTAATACATATCTTCGCCTATTGGCTGGTCATCAAAACCCCAGTCAAAAAGTTGCGTATAAAATTGCTTCGCAGCTTGCCAGTCTTTCGCGCATAACTCGGCCCAGCAGAAAGTACCTGCTGGGTGTTTTGTATTTATTTTTGTCATGGCTGTTCCTCCTTCATTAACGGTAATCAACAAGCTGCTTTTTTGCCAATTATTTTTAAAATTTATTTAATTCACGTTTAGAAAAATTAAATAATCATAATCAATAACTTAGGTTTAAACCCTGCTAAAACAGAGAATTGCAGTTATGGCACTATATTGATTGTCACAACATATGCATGTATAAATGCGAACAATTTTTAATAACAATTGTATAGCGATTTAACTATGACAATGAAATTTGCGCTTCCTTTTTTACTTACTCCTATCGCTGCGTTTGCAAATCAGGCCCAAGATATTGAACGTATTACCGTTTCTACAACTCGTAGTACGGCACCTGTTAGTACTGTACCTGCAACTATCAGTGTTATTACTAGTGAAGACATTGCTGAGCAACTTGCTCACACTCAAGATCTATCGCAAATTTTAGGTAATTTATTACCGAGCTTTTCACCTAGTCGTCAAAAAATGACCAGTGCAGGTGAAACACTCCGTGGCCGTGAGCCGCTATACATGATTGATGGTGTTCCTCAGTCAAACCCGCTTCGTAACGGTTCTCGTGATGGGAATACGATTGACCCTGCAATGATCGAACGCATCGAAGTGATCAGTGGCGCAAATGCAATTCAAGGCATGGGCGCAAGTGGCGGTATTATTAATATCATCACAAAATCAGCTGGCGATTTTAATCACCAAATGAGCGCGGGGTTTAGCACTCCAACAGACGGTGGCAGCGACAGCCAAAGCTATAAAGCCAGCTACTTATTCAGCCAACAACTAGATGATATTAGCTTCATTGGTGGTGTATCGGCTCGTAGTACGGGAATGTATCGCGATGGTAACGGTGACTTTGTTGGTTTAGATGGCACACAAGGTGACACGCAAGATTCAACCAGTCTAGACTTATTTTTAAAAGTGAAATATCAGCTTGATAACGAGCAAAGCATTCAAGCAATGCTGAATCACTACAAAATTGAAGGTAATGGTGACTTTGTAGCTGTAAATGGTGATCCAGCAACAGGCCTTGCAACCTCTGCTGAAAAAGGCGATGTAGAAGGCGACACGCCACGTAACCGTGTAACAACCTTTACCCTAGATTATAACCACAGCAATGTGGCTGGCGGTAACCTTGCTATTCAATTGTTTACGCAAGATTTTGCAGCCATGTATGGTGGTGGCACATTTGCTACGTTCCAAGATCCAGCCTATGGTGAGACTATTTTCGATCAGTCTCAAAATAAATCACAAAAGTTTGGTAGCCGCGTTACTTACAATAAAGATAACCTGTTAAACAGCCAGTTTGATATTGCGACCGGTATTGATTTACTTTCTGACGAAACATACCAAGAGCTTGCGCAAACAGGTCGCCATTGGGTGCCAAAAACCAAGTTTAATAACATCGCGCCATTCGCTCAACTACGTTATGACGGCTTAGAGGATTGGACGTTCAATGCCGGTGTTCGTTACGAGTACGGCAAATTAAAAGTGGATGATTTTACTACCCTAGCATCTTACAACAGCAGCTTTGTAGAAGGCGGTGAGCCAAGCTTTAATGAATTATTAGAGAACTTAGGTGTTGTCTATCAAGTTACTGATGAACTTCGTCTATATGCAAGCTACAGTGAAGGCTTTAGCATGGCTGATGTTGGTCGTGTGCTGCGTGGCATTAATCAAGCAGGTTTATCGGTTGAGAGTTTCTTAAACCTAGAGCCAGTTATTTCTGATAACCGCGAATTAGGTTTTGAATATGCCAACGATAGCTTCAATATTAAAGCCAGCTACTTTGAGTCTGACTCAGACTTAGGTTCACGTTTACAAGCTGATGCTGATGGTATTTACAGCGTGCAACGTGAGCGTACTGAGATCTCAGGTTTTGAAGCAAATGCTCAATATTACCTAACTAACAGCACAACATTTGGTGCAAGTTACGCTGATACAGAAGGTCAATATGATGGTGATGGCGACAATAAAGTAGAGAGCGATTTAGGCGGCAGCAATATATCACCTACACGCTTAAACCTTTACTGGCAGCAACAGTGGCCAGCGAATCTTTCTAGCCGCGTACAAGCTAACAAAATATTTGACCGCGACTTTAATACTGGTGAAGAGTTTGACGGCTACACAACCGTTGACTTATCGGTGCAATATCAAAGTGTTGAGTACGGTGCATTTAGCCTAGGTATCGATAACCTGCTAGATAAGTATTACATCACTTACTACGGTCAAACACGCCCAGCTGCAACACGCTATTTTGCGGGCACAGGTCGTACCGTAAACCTAAATTGGAACTATGCATTTTAGGTTTAAGCTAAGTAATTAAACAATAAAAAAGGCACCTTGGTGCCTTTTTTTGTGGTTGGTACTAATTAGTGATGATGCCCATGCTCACCTTTGAGCTGATTACCTTGCGCATCATAAAAACCGCTCGCGCCATGCTCAACAAACCCTAAGTTGATCATTTTAGCTAAAAACGGATCGCTTTCATTATCACCGATATCTGCGTAATCGGTCGTTTGATAGTTATCCCATTTCGCAAATTCTGCCTGAATCTTTTGCTGGTTGTGATGACTGGCTGTTAAAGCAATTTCACGGCTATAAGTTGGTGTTGAAATACGAATTGCTTTGAGTAACTTTTGATTGGCAAGCCAGCTTAGCTCTATTTTGCTCTCACCCTGCTGTTGTGTGTAATACTCTGTTAACTCACAGCCTTCACCCGTGCTTTTTTGGTGCGTCATTGAGGCTAAAAACTTATCGCTTACTAGCTGATATTTGCTACTCCAATCTTGTTCACCTTGCACTTCCGATGGTTGATACTCAATACCACGCTGGGCATGCTGAAAATAACGAATTGGGCGAATTTGTTGATTGCGCAACTGTTGCCATAATTCAATAAACTGTGGATTCTGCTTAGCCACCTGGTGAGGCGTACGCCAAAGGGTAAAGGTGTTTTCAGTATGCTGCTTATTAGCAACTATATCTGTTGTGACCGTATAGTCTGCTTGCGTAAAACCGGTGTTCATATCGCATTGCCCTGCAACAGCTAGTGGGCTAAGTAATGAGGCAAGTAAGATGGCTGCTTTCACGGGATTCTCTTTTTTGTCTTGGTTTACTTTATAACTAATTGAGTAAGGGAGGCTTAGAGCCTCCCAAACACTCATTATTGTGCTAATTTAGCATCGGCTTGTTTAACAAGGTCAGCGGCATAATCCATAACATGGAAAATAAGGCTTTGCTCATTAGTGCCTGTTACTAAATGTGCACCTGGGCCTACTGCATACACACCCACATCTTCTGCTGCGTGTGTTTCAGAGCCTAGTGGTACGACGGCCTCTTGGTGGAAACCAGGTGTTGTTGTGTCAACATCAGTTAAATCAACACGACCCGTTACCGGCGCAAAGTTATAACCTGCATCAGCATCAGTCTCATCACCTAAGTCGCGGAAACCGCCACCATTGGTATAACCAACCGTTGTGTATGGCATGTTATCTGCTGCAAGTGATGGTTCATCACTACCCACAGGTACCACTTTACCTAAGATTGGGTTACCGCGTTTTGGGTAGCCTGCAATGGTAAATACGTGGCTGTGGTCAGCTGTTACTATGATTAACGTGTCTTCGATGCTGGTTTTATCAAGAGCAACTTGGACTGCTTTTGAAAGCTCAACTGTATCGCTTAGTGCATTGTAAGCATTACCAGCGTGGTGACCGTGGTCAATACGGCCAGCTTCAACTGTTAGCATGAAACCATTGGCGTTGTTATCTAACACATCAATTGCTTTTGCTGTCATTTCAGCAAGTGAAGGCTCGCCCGCTACATCGTTTGCACGATCTGCTTCGTATTGCATATGTGATTCATTAAATAAACCAAATACGCGCTCTGTTGACTCTGCATCGATTGCATCAAAACCTGCTTGGTCCATCACATATTGACCTGCTGGGTATTTAGCTTTCCATTCAGCAGTTAGGTCGCGACCATCTGTACGGTCACCTTCGACTGAGCTCACAGCATCAGCAGAGTTAAAAGCTGCGTCTTTCGGTAAGAAATGACGACGACCACCGCCCATAACAACTTCTAAACCATCAACATCGAGGCCTTCGTAGCGTGCTTCTAGGTTTGCTTCAAAGTTAACTAATTGCGATGCAATATCTTCACAGCCAGCGGTAACTGCCGCTTCTGGCATATCTGATACGTCTTCCCAGTTACGGTCGGCCGATTTTGCATACGTTGCTGCAGGTGTTGCGTGAGTGATACGTGCTGTCGAAACAATACCTGTCGACTTACCGGCAATCTCAGCAAGCTCAGTGGCTGTCACTAGCTCATTACCTGCAACCGTTGCACAGTTACCACGCTCAATGTCTTCATCAACACCGATAACGCCAGCATCCGTTTTTACGCCCGATGCCATTGCTGTCATCGTCCCCGCAGAATCAGGTGTTTGCGCATCAACGTTATAGGTTTTAGCAAACCCTGAGAAAGGTAGTGTTTCAAAGCTTAGTTGGTGCTCTTCACCTAACTTACCTTCAAGCTGACCGGCCATGATACGTGCTGCCGTCACGGTTGAAATACCCATGCCGTCACCAACAAACAGAATCACGTTTTTCGCTTTACCAGACTCTTTTACAACGGCAGCAATGTTTTCTTCGCTAGTAGCGACTTTAACTTGTGCTGACTTGAACCATTCATTATCGGTCAACGGCGCTAATTGCGATGCCGTTAACGACGTTGCTGGTGCATTACATGCAACGGTTGTATCCGTTACTTCTGCTGATTCTAGCTCACCGTTATCGTTACTATCTTCACCTGTTAGTGTTTCTGTACCACCGTTTACACACTGCTCAGAACCAACAGCTAATGTGTTTTCAACGGTTAATGTTTTTGGTGAGTTGTCATCGTCATCAGAACAACCCGCTAATGCCACTACTACAGCAAGAGAAATTAAATTTAGTTTTTTCATCGTCGTCGCCATTATTCTTCAATTAGTTCTAGAGCTTGGTTAATGATGTGGAAAATTACGTTTTGCTCCACAACGCCTTGTGCTAGTTGCGCACCTGGACCTTTTGCATGAAGTGAAATATCTTCACCCGCATGAGTCTCAGAACCTAATGGCACGGTAGCTTCTTGGTGATAACCAGGCATCGTCGTATCAACACCCGTTAAATCAACACGACCTGCAAATGCCGCTTCGCTATATGATGCATCTGCATCAGTTTCATCACCTAAATCGCGAAAACCTAAACCATTTGCATAACCGACTGTGGTGTACGGCATACCATCTGCCGCAAGGCTTGGCTCTTCGCTACCAATTGCCACAACTTGACCTAAGATTGGATTACCGCGCTTTGGATAACCCGCGATAGTAAATACGTGGCTGTGGTCAGCAGTAACAAGAATAAGTGTTTCTTCTGGGTTGGTGTTCTCTACTGCTGTTTGCACTGCTTTGGCAAATTCAACGGTATCGTTTAACGCGTTATAAGCATTGCCCGCATGGTGGCCATGGTCGATACGACCAGACTCAACGGTTAAGAAAAAGCCTTTTTCATTGCTCTTTAAGATGTCGATCGCTTTACCTGTCATTTCAGATAATGACGGCTCACCCACGACATCGTTAGCGCGATCTGCTTCGTATTGCATGTGTGATTCATTAAACAGTGCAAATACACGTTTGCTGTCAGCATTTAGCGTATCAAAGCCAGCTTGGTCCATGACATACTTGCCATCAGGGTACATTTCTTGCCATTCAGCAGTTAGGTCACGCTCATCAGTACGGTCGCCTTCAACTTCACTAACTGCATCAGCTGAATTGAACGTTGCATCTTTCGGTAAGAAGTGACGACGTCCACCGCCCATCACAACTTCAAGACCATCTACGTCAGTGCCTACGAAGCGTGCTTCTAGGTTCTTCTCAAAATTAACAAGTTGTGAGGCAATATCTTCACAACCGGCTTCCACAGCATCAGCTGGCATATCTGATACGTCTTCCCAGTTACGGTCAGCTGATTTTGCATAGGTCGCAGCTGGCGTTGCGTGAGTAATACGCGCTGTTGAGATAATACCTGTTGCTAGGCCTTTGATTTCTGCTAGTTCTGTAGCGGTAATTAACTCATTACCGGCAACGGTTGCACACTTGCCACGCTCGATGTTTTCGTTAACACCAATAACACCTACATCGGTTTTAACGCCTGAAATAATTGCTGTCATTGTGCCTGCAGAGTCAGGTGTTTGCGCATCAACGTTGTAGGTTTTGATTTGCGCAGAGTAAGGGAATTCTTCAAAGCTTAGTAAGCCTTCTTCGCCTGACTTGCCTTCCATTTGTCCCGCCATGATACGAGATGCAGTCAGCGTTGAGATACCCATACCATCGCCAACAAATAAAATGACATTTTTAGCTTTAAACGTTTGCTCAGCCTGAGCCGCCGCCTCTTTTTCTGTTAATTTTGTTTCAGCGGCACTATACCAATCATTTTGTTTTTGACTGTCTGGTAACACACCTGCATTGGCCGTCGCTGACAACGCCAGCGTTAAACCAATTGCAGTAGCAATTTTATTAATTTTCATCGTTACGTTCCGTTAGTACGTTATTTTAAGAATTTGAGTGCTAACTAAACTGCACTTGGATAATTAGCGCAGCCATACTAAGAAGGCATTGTTACTAAAAAAGTGAGTTTTCATGACGAAATGATGAAACCCAAAAAAGTAGCTCAAGAAGGTAAGTAATTAGTTTTAGAGGAAATAATAGGGTTAGTGGTTTAAGAGTAATTCAAGCTTCCTTTTAAATAACTTCAATGTAATCAACATGAATAAAAAGCCCTTGAGCATATTACTCAAAGGCTTATAGTTGCATTGTTATTTAATTTACTTACTTTTTGCGACGTCTTAGCAAGCTAAATGGCGCTAGAAGTAAAGTTAGCCAAAATAAACTACCACCGCTGCTTGAAGATGATTTTTCAACTTCAGGTTTGCTACCTTCACCGTTTACAGTCACAGTAACGGTTGTTGAAACTTGTTCTGAGCCATCAGATACAGCATAGCTAAATGTTTCTGTCGCTGAGCTGCCAGCATATAAATCAGCAAACTTCCCAGCTGGGTCATATGTGAATGTACCATCCCCATTATCAGTAACAGTTCCTTTAATACCTTCCACATCTAACGAGACCACAGATAGAGCATCGCCATCTTCATCACTATCATTCCCTAAAGCATCTATGAGTACTGTTGATGATTTAGATGTTGAAACCTCGTCAGCTTCAGCTGAAGGTATAGTATTGATACCCGTAATAATCACAGAAACCTGAGCCATAGACTCTGAACCCACTTCATCAGCTATCGTATAAGTCAATGCATCTGTTACTTGTTCACCTTTTGTCAATGAATCAAATTGACCATTTGTAGAATATGTCCAAGTACCATCATTATTATCTGTTAATTCACCTGTTAGAGTATCCAAGTAATCAATTAATGTTATTGAATGACCATCAGCATCACTATCATTTTGTAATGGTGAAATATTTACAGTTCCATTTTCGTCAACATAAACAATATCGGCTTCAGCTGTTGGAGGCGTGTTGATAGATACAGATATGGTTACCTGCCCCTCAACAAATGCACCATTATTATCAGTCACAATATACTTAAAGGAATCGGAAATAACTGTTCCAGGAACTTCATCATCAAACGCGGTTGATGCATCGTATGTAATCTGACCATCAACTAAACTTACAACACCCAAGGTTCCATTATTTTGTACACTATCAATTGATAGAGTATCACCATCTAAATCTGTATCATTTTCTAAAACATTGATAACTGTTGTTTGACCTGACCAAATTGATGCAACATCTTCAGCTGCTACAGGTGCGTTATTTGGAGGCGTATCAGTATTTAGTGGAGCACCCGCACTAATTTGGTATCCACCAGTAGTTGCGGTCGTATCTTCATGCTGCACTACGGCGTAGAGAGTTGACTCTAAGTCCGTAGTAGCAACTTTATAGAACACATAGCCTGTTTTAGAAGGGTTTGTATCTAACGTAATATCTTGATCAATTACAGTTATGCCATCTGACTTATATAATGTAAGGCTAGGTTTCATCCCCAAGCTTAAGTCAGATACACGAACAACAAACTCACTTGTGGTATCAATGTTTTCGATTTGATAAAAGTCTAGGTCTCCCTGAGAGTCAACCATCCCCTCGATTCCAGCATTACTTGGAGTAAGATCATCACTCAGATAATAACTGTCATTACTATCACTGTATGGGACATCACTGACTACTAGTGAAGTTTTAGCTATACGAACAAAATTCTCATCGATACTTGGCAACGTCTCAGTTTCTGGTACTGAGCCATCAATAGTTGGCGTTAATAACCCTGTTGTGGTGTACACTGCATTGCTGTCATTATTGTCTACATGCACTTCAACTTGATAAATACCATTTTGATTATAAGGTGCAATTACTGAGTAAATTCCGTCCCCTGAAACAGCATCTCCACCAATGCCATTATCAAACATTTCAAGTTCGCTTTTAACTTGGTTTGGATCTGTAATAGTTGCCTTAACATTAGCGCCTGTAATTAGTTTATCTTTGGTGATTGCCGTAGTCAGGATCATAGGGGCTGGATAAGTAACTGCGTTCCCATCAACTCCTTCAACGTTGACAGAGTATGTACCTGATAAGCTTGGTTCAGCACTCACATTTACCGCAGCAGTAAGGCTAGTACTTTGATTTAGATTCGTTAATTGTAACTGCCACTGCCCTGCACCATGTGCAGATAGTTTCTGGTTAGAAATATTAGCACTACATGATTGAGTGCTAGCAGTATCTATACAGTTGAAATCTATATCGGTAACGAGTGTACCAGCACCATCAAATAGCGCTAACTCAAGATCTGCAAGATCTGCATTGTGATTTACAAAAACATTTATGTTATCTAGTCCAGAATCAACATAAATTGGCTGACTGGCGCTTTGAGTACTATCAATTGAGTATGTTGTAGATGCAAGGTTCTGATTATCTGTCGCAATCGCATTAGCTTGCAAGAAAGCATCAACAATTTCAGCCAATGATGTTGGTGAAGAAAAGTACTTACCACCAGTAGCATTAGCTAAAGTGAGAAGTGGGCCAGTTGGTGATGCACTACCATAGCCAAAACTGAAAATTGGCATATTGGCTTGTTGATAATTACTGATAACCGACGCCTGTGACAAGCGAGAATCATTGTCATCACCGTCGGCTAGGACAAAAACAACACCTGGAGCACCGCTTGCTTGAGTTTGTTGATATTGTTCTAAGTTATCAAGCGCTAATTGTGAACCATCGTAAAGGGCTGTTGACCCTCCAGCTCTGATTGAATCAATTGCTGCTTTTAGTTCAGTTTTTACTGAAACATCTGGGCTTTCAATTTTAGTTACAGGAAAATCTTGTATCACATTATAGTAGCTAGAGAAGCTAACTAACCCCATTGATGTAGTGCCTTCTGCTGTAGCATCAACAAGAATTTTAGCTGCTTGTTTGGCATTATTGATTGCCGCACCGCCCATACTACCTGAACGGTCAATAACCACTTGCATATCAATATCACCTTCAACCCAAACTACATCAAGCTGATCTCGGCATGATGCTTGAGCTGAAGGTAGTTCAATCTTTACTGGTGTTACATCATCTGGAGCATTGTTAGCCAGAGTAAGAAAGCGAGTACGCTCTGGTTGAGCCGTTTTTCTTCCTAACTTAGGATCATCTTTGGCATCTTGTAATAGCACTTCCCATGCACTTTTTCCGTATACTCGACCTTGAGCTGTTCTATCAACATTACCAATATTTGTTGCAGTAGAGTGATTAAGCCAAAGCATATCACCTTGTAGAGCTTTCCACTGATTACTCATAATAGAGTTAGTAGCTAAATCAGTTTTTATAGGGCTATTTGCATCTGCGCTTTCAGCTACGCCTTGATACTCGTCAAAAAGGCCATAAGCATAGTGCCCCCATTCATGGGCAAGTGTATAACCAGCACCTTTAGGATCTTGAAGCATATCATGGTCTTTGCCAGCACCTGCACCGTTCGGGAAAACATCACCAAACCAAATATGCATGCCATTCGCACCAAAACCTGACGCATTAGCTCTAGGCCATTCTCTTGACCCCCAAATAATATCTGATTTAGAGCGATGTTTATTTTCTCTAAATACACTCACTGTGCCAAGCTTATGCTCACCATTTGTTTGCTCACAAATAGCATCTGCGAAATTTTTAAAAATTTCTTCATAGGCATTCTGCTCTGCACCTTCTGGATTATTGTATAAAGACACTGTTATATCAAAAATTGCAGTTGACGAATCAGTACTGACAGCTGAAAGGCTTTGCATACTGTTAGCTGCAAATACTTTCTTTTGCTGATGCTGATCGACGGTACTGACTCTAGATAACCAACTATTGGCAGCAATTGTTGATGTTGAGGCAAGTGCAGCGGCAACGCATAAAGCAGTTTGCGTAAGTTTATTTTTATACACTAATAATTCCTTTTTATATTAACAACTTAAATTTCACCTACTGTTTTAAAGCTACTATTCGATTTAATAACTAAAAATATTGGGCGATAACTCCTTACTTAAATGTGGTCTATATTTTAAAAGTTTTCGACCACTACAGAAGGAAGTGCCTGTTACAGGAAAGGAATTAACATTAATTAGATTGATATATACATAGTTATTCATACCGATTGTTGGCAAATAATTAACACAACAATCCCCACCGAGGTGTGAATTTTATGTATGTCTTCAGTATTTCAGAGCTTTTGAAGATAGAAAGAGAAAACCTACTGCTACTTATGAGCAATTTAGATCAAACCATCAAAGTACAAGCTATAAAGATACTGAGCATCTAAAGGGGAATTAAAAATATACTGCAAATAGCAAAGCTATTTTTTGACAAGTAGCACTTAAGCTAGTCATTAGCCATCCCTGATAAAACCATTCCATTTACATGACGGCAGTGATTCTAACAAAATCCATTAACAAAATACTACTATAAGATTGATTTTCGATTTCCTGTTTAGGAACAATACATTAAGCGAGATTTACCCAACTCTTATAATATTTAACTGACATCTAACTGATACTTGAGCAATTTAAGCTAATTTCACATAAAGAATCTAACATCCCCAATACAGAAACTATATTAACAATAAAAATTTAGTGAAATATTCACATTAAAATGACGTTATTAATGAATAAAACGATAAAACAATAGCGTAATGGTGATTTTTATACAGTGGTTAACGAGGGTAAAGTTCAAAGGGTCTAGGTAAAGCCATTAGGAGGCATGGTTTATGGTAATGGGGGTCATAAAAGAAAAGGTTTACATGGTTGTGTTGGGTTTCGCTGCGCTCAAACCAACCTACCCGAAGAATGAACAGGACGAATGCTGAGTGAGATACCACACAAACCAACCCCACCAATCTAATCTGACGTCTTAAAGCTAATAACTCTATTTACGTTGGGTTTCGCTGCGTTCAAACTAACCTACCCGAAGAATGAACAGGCCGAATGCTGAGCGAGACACCACACTAAACAACCCCACCGATCGAATCTGACGTCTGAAAGCTGACAGCTGATAGCTTTTCTACAGACATTAAAAAAGGCCGCCTGGGCGACCTTTTTATAAGCTGTGAAGCTCTATCTGTTGATATTACTCAACGATAGTTGCAACAACACCAGCACCAACTGTACGGCCACCTTCACGGATAGCGAAGCGTAAACCTTCGTCCATTGGGAGTTTAAAGGCGGCAGATTAGCCTTTCACTCTAAGCTACTAAAAGCTTCCAGCTTTCTTACAGGCATTAAAAAAGGTCGCCTAGGCGACCTTTTTATAAGCAGTGAAGCTCTATCTGTTGATATTACTCAACGATAGTTGCAACAACACCAGCACCAACTGTACGGCCACCTTCACGGATAGCGAAGCGTAAACCTTCGTCCATCGCGATTGGGCAGATTAGTTCTACAGTCATCTTGATGTTATCACCAGGCATTACCATTTCAACGCCGTCTGGTAACTGTACGTCACCTGTTACGTCAGTTGTA
>NZ_JAYMDY010000013.1:0-142352 GCF_037027245.1 Pseudoalteromonas sp. CH_XMU1449-3 | reverse complement strand
GCGACCATCTTAACTGTATCTGTGGTGTCTAACGACTCTTGAACGACTTTTATTTTAAATTCGAGGGAATATCTACGCTGTGACTTTACTTTCATGATTACTGACTCCAAAAAGGTGTCTACTTTTATGGAGTCAGATCAATAAGCTATAAGCTATAAGCTGAATGGTGTTGTTTGTGGGCTCTTTAATGATTTTCCGGTTTGGTGTTGAACTTTAGACGCGCCAAGCAAGCGTGACGCCTACGTTTGATGTAGGCGTGAAATTTATTTCGCGCGAAAATATATTCACAAAGAGAAAGGCTAGCCGTCAGCTTTCAGCCGTCAGTTTTGAGCCGAACGGTGTTGTTTGTAGGTTCTTTATTAATTTGCAGACTTGGTGCTGAATGTAAGACGCGCCAAGCAAGCGTGACGCCTACGTTTGATGTAGGCGTGAAATTTATTTCGTGCGGTGGTTTTATAATAGGGATTAGATTTTAGAAGTCGGATTTTTAGTAGTTAGAATTCAGAAGTTAGATATCAGTTGATCGAGAGGGTGGTTTTATTTTTTGTGTAATTAAACAAAGAACTTGCTACACATGAATTGTATTTTACTTTGTTCTAACCACTAACCACTAACCACTAACCACTAACCACTAACCACTAACCACTAACCACTAACCACTAACCACTCTTTTCGAACCTAATAGCTTCATATTTACGTAGGTGGTATATTCTCTTTGTGGTGATTAACCCTTTTAGGTAGACGATTAATGGCAAAAGATAGATACGCGCCAAAGGCTGTTGGCGATATTATGGCGGGCTTGAGTGGTCGCTTGGCGTCTTATGCTGGTAAAACCCAAGGCTTGTCTTCTCAACAAACGATTCTTGATGACTTTTTAGGTGAAACACTTTCAAAAAAATGCCGTGTAAGTAATTACCGTGATGGTACTTTGATGATCGAAGCGGTTTCGGCACCGATTGCACTGCGTTTAAATTACTTAAAGATGGATATGCTTTCGCATTTTCGTGCCGCTGGCATGGTCGAGCTTGGGCAAATTAAAATTACCGCAAACCCACAGGCAACGCAGCGTTTATCGGCAACAAATAAACCAGAAGAAAAGCCTGTTTCGAAGCGCCAAATGAGCGAACAAACAGCCGATTACCTCAGCGCCATCGCCGCAGATGCCCCGCCATCTTTAAAAGCTAAGTTAGAGCGTTTAGCGCAACATGGGCGGAAGAAATAAAGGCATAGCTTTAAGCTATAAGCTGCAAGTTTTAAGTTGAACGGTGCGGTTTGTGGGTCTAGCTCATAGGAGGCACTTTAGTGCCGAAATTTAAGGAGCCATCAGCTTTCAGCTGTCAGTTTTGAGCTTCTCAGCATCGCCTGTTGGTTATGTGTTTATAAGCATGATTCGTGTTGTATGGTAGTCGCGCCAAGCAAGCGTGACGCCTACGAAAACTCGCATCTCGCACCTCGTCCCTCGCACCTCACATCTCGCACCCCGAATCTCGCATCTCGCATCTCGAATCTCGCATCTCGTTCCTCGCATCTCGTTCCTCGAATCGCCTTTTTTCTCCCCTGATCTTGATTTTATTTCGATTGTCGCCATATCTATTCAGTAATCTTGTTTTCACCCTTTTTATGGGGTTAGATCAAAGATTATGGCTGATTTTTAAATTTTCTTGCCGAAATTCCATATCTTCACACACAGAAGGTTTGATGTTGCGCAGACTCTGGTATGATAGCGCACGAAATAAGCGGTGTTTTGAACAGCGTACTGATAAATTGTTAATTAATATGCCCTACATCATGAGCATAAGCGCATATTAATTATCAATTGAAGAAAGTGGGTTAGCTAATGACTAGCTAACAAAGAATATATTGTAACGGTTTTATCATGATATCTAATTTATTTACCAAGATTTTTGGTAGTCGCAATGACCGCACTATTAAAAACCTAAGAAAGACGGTCGCTCTAATTAATGCGCTTGAAAAGCAATTAGAAGCGCTTTCTGATGAAGATTTAAAAGCAAAAACAGCTGAATTTAGAGAGCGTTACGATAACGGACAAAGCCTAGATGACATTTTACCAGAAGCATTTGCTGTGGTACGTGAAGCATCTAAGCGTGTAAATGGCATGCGTCACTTCGACGTACAGCTACTTGGTGGTATGGTTTTACATCAAGGTCGCATTGCAGAAATGCGTACCGGTGAAGGTAAAACACTAACAGCAACATTACCTGCATACCTTCGTGGTTTAACAGGTAAAGGTGTTCACGTAATTACCGTGAACGACTACCTTGCAAAACGTGACGCCGAAACTAACCGCCCATTATTTGAGTTCTTAGGCCTAACAGTAGGTTGTAACGTACCAGGCATGATGCCACAGCAAAAGAAAATCGCTTACGCTGCCGACATCACTTACGGTACTAATAACGAATTTGGCTTTGATTATCTACGCGATAACATGGCATTTAGCATTGAAGAGCGTGTACAACGCCCACTTTACTACGCCGTAGTGGATGAGGTGGATTCAATCCTAATCGATGAAGCGCGTACGCCGCTTATTATCTCAGGCCCAGCTGAAGACAGCTCTGAGCTTTACATCGAAATCAACAAAATTGTGCCTGACCTAGAGCTACAAGAAAAAGAAGATGAAGAAGGCGTTGAAGGCGACGGCGATTACACGATCGATGAAAAGTCTAAGCAAGTTCACCTTACAGAGCGTGGCCAAATTAAAGTTGAAGAGCTACTAATTGAGCGCGGCTTAATTCAAGAAGGTGATTCACTTTACTCTGCTTCAAGCATCACATTATTAAGCCATGTGTATGCGGCACTTCGTGCTCACAAGCTTTATCAAAAAGACGTTGATTACGTTGTTAAAGAAAACGAAGTTATCATCGTTGATGAGCACACAGGCCGTACAATGGAAGGTCGTCGTTGGTCAGAAGGTTTACACCAAGCTGTTGAAGCAAAAGAAGGTGTGCGCATTCAAAACGAAAACCAAACATTGGCATCAATCACATTCCAAAACTACTTCCGTTTATACGACACACTAGCGGGTATGACAGGTACAGCAGACACAGAAGCGTTTGAGTTCCAGTCTATCTATGGTCTAGACACAGTAGTAATGCCAACTAATAAACCGATGATCCGTGACGATCGTGCTGATCTTGTATACCTAACACAAGAAGAAAAGTACGAAGCAATTCTTGCTGATATCAAAGATTGCCAAGAACGTGGTCAACCGGTACTTGTGGGTACTATTTCTATCGAAAGTTCTGAGTACTTATCGCAGTTCTTACGTAAAGAAAAAATTAAGCACAACGTACTAAATGCTAAGTTCCACGCACAAGAAGCAGACATCGTTGCTGATGCCGGTTTACCTGGCACAGTAACTATTGCTACTAACATGGCCGGTCGTGGTACCGATATCGTGTTAGGTGGTAACTGGAACAGCGAAGTTGAAAAGCTAGAAAACCCAACTGATGAACAAATCAAAGCGATTAAAGATGAGTGGCAAAAACGCCACGATGCAGTAATCGAAGCGGGTGGTTTACACATCATTGGTACTGAGCGTCACGAATCTCGTCGTATCGATAACCAGTTACGTGGTCGTTCTGGTCGTCAAGGTGATGCTGGTTCAAGCCGTTTCTACCTATCAATGGACGACGCGCTAATGCGTATCTTCGCTGGTGAGCGCATGACTAACATGATGCGTAAACTAGGTATGCAACGCGGTGAAGCGATTGAGCACCCTTGGGTTAACCGTGCAATCGAAAACGCGCAACGCAAAGTTGAAGCACGTAACTTCGACGTTCGTAAGCAATTACTTGAGTACGATGACGTAGCAAACGACCAACGTCGTGTTGTTTACTCGCAACGTAACGAGCTACTTGAAGAAGGCGATATTTCAGAAACTATCACTGCAATTCGCGGCGATGTGTTAAATGGTGTGATTGACCAATTCATTGCACCGCAAAGCTTAGCTGAAATGTGGGATATCCCAGGTCTTGAAGAACGCTTAAAACAAGATTTCTTAATCGAGCTGCCAATTTCGCAATGGCTAGCTGACGATAGCAAACTATACGAAGAGAAACTTCGTGAGCGTATCGAAGAAGCGGTTGAACAAGCATACAAGCAAAAAGAAGAGATGGTAGGCGAGTCTGTACTACGTCAATTCGAAAAAGCGATTATGCTACAAAGCCTAGACCAACATTGGAAAGATCACTTGGCAGCGATGGACCACCTTCGTCAAGGTATCCACTTACGTGGTTACGCACAGAAGAATCCTAAGCAAGAGTACAAGCGCGAGTCGTTCGAGCTATTCTCTGAAATGCTAGAGAACTTAAAAGTCGACGTTGTGGGTATTTTAAGTAAAGTACAAGTTCGTGCTGAAGAAGACGTTGAGAAAGTTGAAGAGCAACATCGTCGTAGCGAAAATGCACCTCGTGAATACCAACACGAAGAAGCTGAGCACATCGGTGGCGAAACACCAGAAGGTGCTGTAGTTACACAACGTGCAGAACCTAAAGTAGGCCGTAACGAGCCGTGTCCTTGTGGTTCAGGTAATAAATATAAGCAGTGTTGCGGTAAATTAAAATAACCAAAACACGGTGATAAAAAGCGACGCTTGCGTCGCTTTTTTTATGATTAAGGAAACAACAAATGACTAAAAAAGTAGTGCATGTTGCTGTTGGCGTTATTTATAAAGATCAGCAATTATTTATTTGTAAGCGCCCAGACGACAAACACCAGGGCGGCTTATGGGAGTTCCCTGGCGGCAAAGTAGAGCAGGGCGAAAGCGTATTTGTTGCGCTACAGCGCGAGCTGTTAGAAGAAGTAAACCTAACCGTAAACGCCAGTGAAGAGCTAATGGTTATCGAACATGACTATGGTGATAAATGCGTACGCTTAGATGTGCACATTGTTGATGATTTCACAGGCACAGCCCATGGCGCAGAAGGCCAACAAGGCAAATGGGTCGCACTTAGCGAGCTTGATGATTACAGCTTCCCTGCCGCGAATGTTGAGATCATCGAAAAGATAAAGAAAAAGTATCAAGGGTAAATAACAAAAGTTAGCGAGGGGAAAGCTTGTAGGCGTGAAATTTATTTCACGCGAAAATATTTGCACAAAGAGAAGTGAATGAGAAAAGAATGAGGCAGTGATAAAAATATTTTTTGTTTTCTCTTAAGCGAAGCGCTTCTCATCCTCTTTGTGCGATTAGATGTCTTTGATGTGGGTGTGAAGTTTAGTGAGCCATCAGCTTTCAGATGTCAGTTTCTAGCTGAGCGGCATTGTTTGCGGGTTCTTTATTAATTTGCAGACTTGGTGATGAATGTAAGACGCGCCAAGCAAGCGTGACGCCTACGTTTGATGTAGGCGTGAAATTTATTTCGCGCGGAGGTTATATAATAGAGGTTAGTTTTTAGTAGTTAGATTTCAGAAGTCAGATCACAGATCGAGAGGGTGGTTTTATTTTTTGTGTAATTAAACAAAGAACTTGCTACACATGAATTGTATTTTACTTTGTTCTAACCACTAACCACTAACCACTAACCACTAACCACTAACCACTAACCACTAACCACTAACGACTTAACCTCCCCCTCCCACCGCTCAAAAATGCGACTCATCTTGTTTTGATAAGAATTGTTACATATTCGGTTTTATTGTTTTGCTTGAGAGGTTTATTATGGTGAAAGCGAAAAACTAATGATTAATTAGGTTTGCTAGTTTTTCGATAAATACATCAAAAAATAATTAGTACGGGACTCCCATGAAAAAAGTAACACTTACCGCGGCAAGTATTGCACTAGCCCTCGGTCTTGTTGGTTGTGGTGAAAAAGAACAAGAAACTAAAGCACCAGCAACTGCGACCGTAACTGAAGCAAAAGCTCCTTTAAATTCAGGCATTGAACTGGCGAATATGGACAAGTCTGTTCGCGCACAAGATGACTTTTACTATCACGTAAACGGCGAATGGTTAGAGAAAACAGAAATTCCAGGTGATAAATCAAACTACGGTTCATTCACTCAGCTTTACGATGATTCGCAAAAAGCGATGAAAGAAGTGCTAGAAAAAGCAGCGGCAAATAAAGACGTTAAGCCAGGCTCTGATGAAGCTAAACTAGCTGCATTCTATAACAGCTATATGGACGAAGCGGGCCGTGAAGCGGCAGGTATCAAGCCATTATCACCAGTACTAGAAAGTGTTGATGCAGTTAAAAACAAGTCTGATTTAGTTGCTTTAATGGCTGAACTTCGCATTAAAGGTGGTAGCCTACCGTTTGGTTGGTACGTAAACAACGACGCGAAAAATTCTAGCGAAAACGCGATGTATGTTTATCAGTCAGGTTTAGGTTTACCAGATCGCGACTACTACCTAAAAGATGAAGAAAAATTCACAAAAATTCGTGAAGCTTACCAAGCATACGTAACAGCAATCTTAAGCAAGGCTGGTGTAGCTGATGCTGAGTCTGCGGCTAAAGCAATTATCGATCTTGAAACAAGCATTGCTGATGCGCAGTGGAGCCGTGTTGAAAGCCGTGATGCGACTAAATCTTACAATAAGATGAGCGTTGCAGATGCTAACAAACTTACTGGCGATTTTGACTTTGCAGCTTACCTTGATGCATCTGGTATCAAAACTGAAGATGTAATCATTCGCCAGCCTAGCTACCTAGAAAAATTCGCAGGTATCTACAACGATACAGACTTAGCAACATGGCAGAACTACCTTAAGTTCCACTTTGTTAGCAACTATGCTCGCTTACTAGATAAAGAGCTAGTAGACCTTAACTTTGATTTCTACAGCACAACACTTCGCGGTGTAACAGAGCAATCACCACTTTGGAAAAAAGCGGTTGATGCATCAAACGGTGTATTAGGTGAAATCTTAGGTAAAGTATACGTTAAAGAAAACTTCCCACCTGAAGCGAAAGCGCGTATGGAAGAGTTAGTTGATAACGTAATCAAAGGTTATGCAGTTGCGATTGAAAACCTTGAGTGGATGAGCCCAGAAACAAAAATCGCGGCTAAAGAAAAGCTTGATAAGTTCACACCAAAAATTGGTTACCCAGATAAATGGAAAGACTACTCAGCACTTGAAGTTAAAGGTGATGACTTAGTAGGTAACTACATTCGCCACAGCGAGTGGGAATATGCAGACATGACTGCAAAACTTGGTAAGCCAGTTGACCGTTCTGAGTGGCACATGACACCACAAACAGTAAACGCTTACTACAACCCTGTGAACAACGAAATCGTATTCCCTGCGGCTATCTTACAGCCACCATTCTTCAACCTAGAAGCTGATGACGCTGTTAACTACGGCGCAATCGGTGCGGTAATCGGCCACGAATTAGGTCACGGCTTTGATGACCAAGGTGCGAAGTACGATGGTGACGGTAACTTACGCAACTGGTGGAGCGAATCAGACCTTAAACAGTTTGAAGAGCGCACAGGTCAGTTAGTTGCTCAATATAACGAGTACAAACCATTTGAAGATGCTAGCGTAAATGGTCAGCTTACATTAGGTGAAAACATTGGTGACTTAGGCGGCTTAACAGTTGCTTACACTGCTTATCAATTATCACTTGGTGATGAAAAAGCGCCAATCATTGATGGTTACACAGGTGATCAGCGTTTCTTCATGGGTTGGTCGCAAATTTGGCGCCGTAAATATCGTGATGAAGAGTTACGTAACCGCCTAATGACAGACCCTCATTCACCAAGCCACTACCGTGTAATCGGTATTCTTTCAAACATGCCAGAATTCTATCAGGCATTTGATGTGAAAGAAGGCGACAAGATGTATATCAAACCAGAAGATCGCGTAAAAATCTGGTAATTGATTATCGATTTAAAAAAGGCTCTGAGTGAACGCTCAGAGCCTTTTTTGTTTGGAACAGTCAGTTTTCAGCCGACATTTGATGTAGGCGTGAAATTTATTTCGCGCGTTAGTTGCGTGTTGTGTGGTGTTTAAGACGCGCCAAGCAAGCGTGACGCCTACGATTGATGTAGGCGTGAAATTTATTTCGCGCGGTGTTTTTGTCTTGTGTGATGTTCAAGACGCGCCAAGCAAGCGTGACGCCTACGGTTTGATGTAGGCGTGAAATTTATTTCGCGCGATAGTTGAGTATTGTGTGATGTTTAAGACGCGCCAAGCAAGCGTGACGCCTACGGTGATGCAGGCGTGAAATTTATTTCGCGCGATGTGTTTGTATTGAGTGGTGTTCAAGACGCGTCAAGCAAGCGTGACGCCTACGATTGATGTAGGCGTGAAATTTATTTCGCGCGATGGTCGAGTATTACGTGATGTTTAAGACGCGCCAAGCAAGCGTGACGCCTACGGTGATGTAGGCGTGAAATTTATTGCGCGCGATGGTTGAGTATTGAGTGGTGTTCAAGACGCGCCAAGCAAGCGTGACGCCTACGGTTTGAGGTAGGCGTAAAATTTATTTCGCGCGATAGTTGAGTATTGTGTGATGTTTAAGACGCGCCAAGCAAGCGTGACGCCTACGTTTGAGGTAGGCGTGAAATTCATTTCGCGCGATGTGTTTGTATTGAGTGGTTCAAACATTTTTGGTGTAAATTGGCTAGGTGTGTTTTTAAGTTCTAAGATCAGGTTTTACCTTCAGGATTGATAGGTTTATGTTTTCGACAAGGAAGAGACTTAAAGGGCGTAACTCACATTCAAATTGCTATTATTCAGTAACTCTTTGTTGTGAGAGTCGAGTGCCTATATTTGCCAACTATCTATATGCAGTTGATGCTGCCAAAGCAATATACTATTTAGAAGGTAAAGTAGAGACAATCTGCTTTGTCCTCATGCCTGACCATTTACATTGGATATTTCAACTTCGCCCTCAGCAAAACTTATCAGCAGTAATTAAGCTGTATAAAAGCATGGTGACCATGTCTATTCGTAAGAGAAAGGGGCGCAAAGTCGTAGTCTGGCAAAGTAATTTTTATGATCATCAAATCAGAGATGAAAACGACCTAATACATCAAGCTCGATATGTAGTCGCAAACCCTCTACGCGCAAAATTAGTTAAACACGTTGGCGATTACCCGTTTTGGAATTGTATTTGGTTGTAGGCGTGAAATTTATTGCGCGCGATGGTTGAGTATTGAGTGGTGTTCAAGACGCGCCAAGCAAGCGTGACGCCTACGGTTTGAGGTAGGCGTAAAATTTATTTCGCGCGAAGGAAATCAAACCATAATCGCATCTTTTAGATACTGGAATAACTCTTTGTAACTCTTGGCTGGCTTTTCTGCTTTTACTTCTTTTGCGGCGCTACGCACTAACTGGCGCATTTTTTGGCGTTCAAGAGAAGGGTATTGATCAATTGTTGAATTGATAAGGTCGTCACCTTGTTTAATCAAATCATCACGCAGGATTTCGATTTTGTTCATCAAAACATCGGCTTGATTGTTTTTATTAAGCATGATGTCGATCATCGCTTGGATTTCATTAACGTTTTCTGTGGTACGTAATACTTTTGCGATGTAGTTTAAGTTACGACGGTAAGCATCGCTCTTATCACTTACTTTATCAGAAACAACTAACGCTTCTTTTAAATCGTGATTAAGCGGTAAACGATCGCGCTGCTTTTTCGGCATTTTTGCAATTTCAGCACCCAGACCATGATATTGCATGGCTTCACGTTTTAATTCGCTTTTTGATACGTAAATAATTTCTTCTTCGATAAGTGGCTTTTTCTTCTTCGCCATAAGGATGCTCATTCAGTAAACTTAACTATTCGCTATTATACGCCATTTAGTTAATGATTAATATTAGCTGATGCAGGTCTCGCAGTGTGTTAGCATTCGTTACACTATAAAAAATATCAGAACCTAGGACACACAAGATGAAAGATCCTATTTATCAACACATTTCTGAAGTGAAAGACGCTGTAAGCGAAGTACTGGAGCATGCAAAAAAATTGGGTGCTACTGCGGCTGAAGCGGCGATGTCGAGCACGTCAGGTTTGTCTGTCAGCACGCGTATGGGCGAAGTTGAAACAATAGAGTTTAACCAAGACGGTGGCTTAGGTATCAGTGTTTATGTGGGTAACAACAAAGGCTCTGCTTCAACAGCTGACTTAAACCCTAAAACATTACGTACAGTGGTCGAAAAAGCCATTGATATTGCAAAGTTCACCTCTGACGACCCATTTAATGGTATCGCTGATAAAGAGTTACTTGAATTTGCACCGCAAGATTTAGATTTATACCACCCGTGGGAAGTTAGCCCAGAGCAAGGTGTGGAGTTTTGTCATCAAGCAGAACAAGCGGCGTTGAATGCCGATGAGCGCATTGTAAATTCAGACGGTGCGAGTTTTTCATCTCACCAAGGTTTGCGTGTTTATGGCAACAGCCACGGCATGATTGCAGGTTACCCGCGTACGCGTCATAGCATTAGTACGATGGTGATTGGTAAAGAAGGCGAGCAAATGCAGCGCGATTCGGCTTATACCATCGCGCGTCATAAAGATGATTTAAACGACGCTGCAAAAGTAGGCCTCGAGGCGGCAACCGAAACCTTGGCTAAACTTAACAGCCAAAAGCTCGGTACCATGAAAGTACCAGTGATCTTTAGAGCAGATATTGCTAACTCATTATTCGGCCATTTAGTGTCGGCGATTGGTGGCGGCGCGCTTTATCGTAAGTCGAGCTTCTTGCTTGATAGCTTAGGTACAAAAGTATTTAGCGATTGTGTGAATATCTCTGAGCGCCCGCATTTATTAAAAGGTTTAGCGTCTTCGCCGTTTGATGCTGAAGGTTTAAAAACTGTAGACCGTGAAATTATTCAAGGTGGTGAGCTGCAAACTTACCTATTAGCAAGCTACGCGGCACGTAAACTGTCGATGGCACCAACGGGTCATGCTGGTGGTATTCATAACTGGTTAGTTGAACAAACCCATGCCGATTTAAAAGCGCTTTTAAAAACCATGGGCACAGGTTTATTAGTAACTGAACTTATGGGCCAAGGTGTGAACACGGTAACGGGTGATTACTCACGTGGTGCAGCGGGCTTCTGGGTTGAGAATGGCGAAATTCAATACCCAGTAAGTGAAATCACGATTGCTGGTAACTTAAAAGATATGTTTAAGGCCGTTGTGGGCTTAGGTGGCGACATCGAGCGCCGCGGCGGTATTCAAACAGGCTCTGTATTGATTGAACAAATGCAGGTTGCAGGTAGCTGATTCATCAATAACTACCCAATTTTTTAAAGCCTCACTTTAGTGGGGCTTTTTTATTTGAAAAAGTGCTTTACCTAAACTTAACTTGAGGTTTTATCTTGGTGGCAGTTTAAAAATAAAAAGGAAAACTACCATGTATTTAGAACACGTAAACCTTGTTGTTAGTAATGTTGATGCCATGCTGCACTTTTATAAAGCCGCGTTCCCGCATTGGCGTGTGCGTAGCCAAGGCGATAGCAAATGGTCGGGCAAACCCCGCAAGTGGCTGCACTTTGGTGATGATTACCAATATCTTGCATTAAGCGATAACGGTGAAGCTGAAAACCGTGATTTAGCAGGCCACCAAGTAGGCCTTGCTCATTTTGCTTATGTGACAAACGATATTAATGCCGTAGTTGAACGTCTTGTTTCAGCCGGTTATGAAATTGATAAACACGGCCCAGAAAACCCTTATCGTAAAAATGTATACTTCATCGACCCTGCAGGTTTTGAAGTTGAGTTTGTAGAGTATTTTAGTGATATCCCGAGTGAGAGGAATAATGACCAGTGAGGGAGCTATCAGCTTTCAGCCGTCAGTTTTGAGCCGAGCGGTGTTGTTTGTTGGTCAGGCATAGGTTGATCAAATGGCGTTGTATATAAGACGCGCCAAGCAAGCGTGACGCCTACGGTGTAGGTGTGAAGTTTAGTGAGCTATCAGCTTTCAGCTGTCAGTTTGAAGCCGAGCTGTATTGTTTGTAGGTCAGACATAGGTTGATTGAATAGCGTTGTATGTAAGATGCGCCAAGCAAGCGTGACGCCTATGGTGTAGGCGTGAAGTTTAGTGAGTCATCAGCTTTCAGCCGTCAGTTTTGAGCCGAGCGGTGTTGTTTGTTGGTCAGGCATAGGTTGATGGAATGGCGTTGCATATAAGACGCGCCAAGCAAGCGTGACGCCTACGGTGTAGGATGCGTTTTAGCGCCGAACAGCTTTACTTTATTCACGGCTAAAGCCGTTCCCACGTTTGATGTAGGCGTGAAGTTTAGTGAGCTATCAGCTTTCAGCCGTCAGTTTTGAGCCGATCGGTGTTGTTTGTAGGTCAGACATAGGTTGATTGAATAGCGTTGTATGTTCGACGCGCCAAGCAAGCGTGACGCCTACGGTTGATGTAGGCGTGAAATTTATTTCGCGCGGTGGTTGTAGCAGCGGGTTTACCCCGCGTCATTTATTACCTATTGCGCGATATAAAATCGCGCCTACAATATCTCGCAACTCGCAACTCGCAACTCGCAACTCGCAACTCGCAACTCGCAACTCGCAACTTTACTGCACCTTATTCATTTCTTTCCAACTTGCTTTTAGGCTGTTGGCAAAGCTGATGAACTTTTCCTTCATGGTACGTTTAACTGAAATCTCGACTGAGCCTAGCCATACATTACCTTCAATAGTGATGGTTGGGCCTTGGCCTTTATTTAAGGCGACTGATTTATTCTCTACACTGCCAATTACACTAAACAATTTAGATACCACATTTACATGTTCTGGTACGTAGATTTCGTCGTTACCTAAAATACAGTTCACGTAAATGGTGACATGCTGATGTTGGAAAATTGCTTCGCTAAAGTCTAGTTCGATTGAACCTAGGCAGTTTGTTAGGTGAATTTCTTTTGGTACAACCCATTGGCCGCTGCGCTCATTTGAACCCAAAATACTCCTAAGCTGCAGGCTTTCGTTGTCGCTGCTGTGGCTGTAGTGAGGTTTAAATTGCGCATGCTTATGCGATTTGTAGTCAATATCTGCTTTTAGCTCTAAATCTGCAACTAGTTCAACCAGTACTTCGTTGCTGGTGGCTGCCATTGCTTGGTCTAGGCGGCGTTCGAATGCTTCAGCTGAAATAACAGCATGACTGTAGTTATAAATGAGTTGATCAATAACTTCTTCTCTTACTTGATCGATTGGGCGATCTTCAAGTTTAACGGCCATGGTAGTTCCCTGTTGTGATTTTAAAGGTGATTTTTTAGTTATTAATTACGAAGCAAGGCTTAGGCCAAAGTTCATTGCTATATAAATCAGTGGCTTGTGTTTTTCGCTAATAAGCAACTTCGTTAAATTAACCACAGATTAATAAAATCAGCAACTAAGTGGCCATTTTTGCAACATCGTGAACTTCTTACCGAGCAGCTTGTAAATCTTTACCTAAATGAATATAAACAGCTGCTGAATGGGTGTTTAACTTACTGAAAATAAACAAATAAATAGTTGGCATCATAGTCGCATTAATAAAACTGTCTTTAATCAAAAGGAGAAAGATTATGAACACTTTTAACAAATCTATGATTGCCGCTTTAGTAATTGGTGCAACTAGCATGTCAGCTCAGGCAAGCAGCTGGGAAAATGAAAGTAAAGATGCTTGGATTGATGGTAAGGCAGAAACTGTGCTTCTTATGAACACAAACCTTAACAACTTTGACATCAACACTGATGTAACGAATGGCAAGGTTGTACTTACAGGTAAAGTTGATAGCGAATTAGATAAAGAGCTTGCTGAAGAGCTAGTTCTTAGCCTAGACGGTGTTAGCTCTGTTGATAACAAACTAACTGTTGTTAAAAACATGAAAGCTAAGCATATGAAATCAGACAAAGCTGATTCAGCAGAAAGCGACTTAACCGACGCAAAAATCAGTACTGTAATCACGACACGTTATTTATTTAACTCAGAAGTTGGTGGTACAGACATCGATGTTGATACTGACATGGGTGTGGTAACACTAAAAGGTACTGTTGAGTCTGATGCAGAAAAGCAATTAGCGGTAAGCATTGCTGAAAATGCTGAAGATGTTCGCAAAGTAATCGATGAATTAACGATTGTTGCTGAATAATAGCAAGCCCTACATAGCCCAGCTTTGGCTGGGCTTATCTTTTTCAAGGAGTGAGTCATGGATTTAATACGTATTATTTTATCGGTTTTAATTCCACCTCTCGGCGTATTTTTACAGGTAGGTTTAGGTGCGCAGTTCTGGATTAATATTCTTTTAACCTTATTAGGGTACATTCCAGGTTTGATTCATGCTGTGTATATCATCGCTAAGCGATAATCACCGCATTAATCTACAAGGATGGGTAATGGAGCACAGCAAGGAGTTGCTGTAGGAGTAACGGACGATAAACCGCAAGGAGTTTACAGTATGGATAATGTAACTACGCACAAAGGACAACAAGGAAGTAACAAGGCGTTATGGAGTAGCGCACAATGGCAACGCTTTATGGATAAAGTGAATGGAGATGACAGCAAGGAATAAGCTTAGGCAGGAGCCAAACAGGATGAAGCTAGCGTAAGGAGGAGACTATATGGAACAAGTACAAACGCAACCAACACAAGGATTGACCGACAAAGGAGTTGCTTTATGGAACAAGCAACAGTGGCACGAATTTATGGAACACGCGAAAGCGGTTGCGCCACGACTAACAGGGAAGGCTGACGATAAAAACCCGATGTCATCTTCAGGTGACATCGGGTTTTTAACTACTTCAGCAATTTATCTTTATAACTTAAATTGATTCACCGTCTTATTTAAAGCGGCTGCCAATTCATTCAAATCACGTGCTTCATCCGCCAATTCATGGGCATGATCCGCAGTGCTATTCACTAAGTGATTAATCGCTGCCAAGCTATTGTTAATATCTTCTGCAACCACTGTTTGCTGCTCAGTCGAAGTCGCAATTTGATGACTTTGATCTTGCACATTTGTCACAGATTGGGCGATATCTTGTAGAGCTTGCAATACAATTTGTGTTTGCTCAACTGACCCTTCAGCACGCTCTTGACCTTGTTGCATCATGGTTGATGCTTGTTGAGCAATTTGCTGTAAACGGCTGATCATGTTGCGAATATCATCTGTTGATTCTTGCGTTCTGCTTGCCAGTGAACGAACTTCATCAGCAACAACAGCAAAGCCTCGGCCTTGTTCACCCGCGCGGGCTGCTTCTATCGCCGCGTTTAGTGCGAGTAAGTTGGTTTGCTCAGCTATTGAGTTGATAACATCAACCACCGCGCCGATATTGCCACTTTCTTGCTCAAGACCCGCAACCACTTTAGACGCTTCACCAATATGGCTTGCAAGAGCGGTCATGACTGACTGAGCTTGAGTAGAACGTTTCGTACCGTCAACGGTAATGGTTTGCACTTCTTCAGCGGCATTATTAGTGTGCTGGGCATTACGCGAGATTTCCATCACTGTAGACGCCATTTCGGTTACCGCCGCGCTAACACTATCAACTTGCTGCTTTTCTTGCTGAATTTCATCGTTGGTTTTTTGCGATACAATTTTTAACTGGCTCGCAGCTTGGCTTAGTTGCTCAGCCTGCGCAGCAGTATTAAGCATCATTGCACGTAGCTTATCGATAAAAGTGTTCATGTGATGAGCAAGTTGACCCACTTCATCATTACTCTTGATTTCGATTTTCTGTGTTAAATCGCCATCACCTGATGCGATATCACGCATGATGTAAGTTAGCTTAGTCAGCGGCTTGGTGATCATTTGCGTGGCCCAGAAGATCATCGCAATGATAATCGCAAGAATGATGATCACTGAGGTTGTGGTTGTCATCACCGCATCATTTACTGGTTCATCAATCATACTCGTTGGAATTAAAATACCCACATACCAATCAAGATAAGGGGTTTCTAACTCAAGGCGGTTGTATACAACGTAATATTGCTCACCTTTGAAAGTAACAAAGCTGCTGCCATCTTTTTGGCTTTTCATCGCGCGGTTTAATTCGCTAAAGCCTGATGTGTCGCTAAATTGTTTTTCGAGGGCATCTAAACCTTCCTTGCCATTCGGACCTTCGTCAGTCACAGATAGCTTGTGGCCAGTGCGCTTAGATAAGTGCACAACCTTTTGATTGCCATCAAGTAAGAAACCAAAGCCTTGGCCATTAAAGCGAATTTCTTCAACCATGTCGTTGATATTATTTAGCTGTAAATCAACACCACCAAAGCCTATTAGTTTGTTTTGTTTATAAACAGGCTGTTGTACAACTGCAGAGGCATTACCTGTGGTTAAATCCACAGAAATAGGACCTACATAGAGTTTGTTGATCTTTAAAGCATCTTGCCACCAACCACGTTTGTAAGCGTAGTAAGGTTGGCCATTATAATGAGTGGTTCGCTCGTTTTCTTTAAAGTACTCACCTGTTGTTGCAGATGCAAAGAAGGCAGATAAAATGTTGTCATCGTTGCCACTGATACGCACAAAATCTTGATTAACGCTGTCGTATCCAGGTTGGTTATCAAGGCTTTGATCACGTTCAGTCCAATTGTCGAACCAATTCACTAAATGCGGATTTGTAATGAAGGTTTGAACCACTTTACCGTATTTGGCAAAGTAACCTTGCATTGAAAGTCGTTCACTCTGTAAATAGCTGTCGGCTTCGCGTTGAATAGCTTGGCGCGATAGGTCAGCAATATGGCTAACAAAAAAACTAGACGCGATGATCAGTAGTACACTTATCGTCCCGCCGATGAGTAGTAATATTTTTTTACGTAAAGAGAGGTTATTTAACATAGATGCACGTGTTTTTATTATCGGGTAGAGTTATCTATCTAATCATATTTGCACCCAAATCGCTATACCGTTAAGCGAACGTTAATAATAAATACTATGAGGTTGTTGGATAAATGAGTAATGAAAATAATAAACTGGTCGTTTTAGGTGCAGGTTGGCTTGGTAGTGCCCTTTGTGTTGAGGCAAAAGAATTAGCATGGCAAGTGCAGGGAACACACCGTAGTAGCGAGCACGAACATGACTTTCAGCGCCAGTTTGCGCTTGAAGATACAGTGCTTAAACATGATGTTTCACTTGAAAGTGCATGGTGGGTTTGTGCAATTCCGCCGCGTAGTCGCAGCTCAGAAAGTAATTATTTAGCTACTTTGCAAGCAGGGCTTGAGCTTGCCAAGCAACTAAATTGCAAAGGCTTTATTTTATGTTCTTCGACAGGTGTTTACCCTGCTGATAATGGTCATTACGACGAAAGTACAGCAATAAATTGCCAATCAGCACGCCAGCAACAGCTATTTGATGCTGAGCAGTTAGTGCTCAATGCCGGTGGTAAAGTATTGCGTTTGGCGGGCCTTGTTGGTCCTGGGCGTGACCCAGGTAAGTTTGTTGCAGGTAAAGAGCTGTCTAGCTCAAGTCAGCAAGTGGTGAACATGGTACAGCAGCAAGACGTGATAGCGGCGATTTTTTCAGTACTCGAAAATTGGTCAAGCGCGAGCAGCATTTATAATGTGGTTAATCCGGCGCATCCTACAAAAGCAGATTACTACCAACAAAAATGCGCTGAGCAGGGTAATCAGCCACCGACATTTACTAGCCATGATAAAGGCGAGCGTCTCATTGATGGCTCAGCGATTGAGTCACTAAATTTTCGTTATCAAGCGCCTATTTAGCTACTTCTTAAAAGTTAGGTGGCCGCCCAGTCGGTATTTACTGCCCGGTGAGACTAAGCGCGCAAAGCTTACAATACCTTGCGATGACCACGTTCGGCGGATCACTTGTAAGCATGGCTCTTCATTGTAAAGGTTGAGCCATTCACACATTTCTTGGTTGGGCATAATCGCTTCGACCGTATGGCGAGCCTCGGTGAGTGGGGCATTTTGCGATAAGTATTCATGGGGGGTTAGGCTGTGAAAATCTTGTTGTAAGTAGTCTTTAGCAAGAGCAGGGTTCACAAAACGCTCCTCAACTTGCAAAGGTTGTTCGTTCTCATTGTGCACAATCACACTTCGATAAACATGGCTGTCGACCTCGACACCCAAAGCAATCGCGATGGGGGCAATTGCGCTGATTGATTCCATCACTAAAATCGTACAACTGTAATTGCTGTTGCGCGCTTTAACTTCATCGGCAATGTTTTTGATTTCTAGTAACGATGATTGTGATTTGAAGCTGGCAACAAAAGTACCTTGCCCTTGGCTGCGGGTTAAAATACCGGCATCGGTTAACTCACTGAGCGCGCGCCTAGCTGTCATACGGCTAACTTGAAATTGACTAGTGAGTTCGTTTTCTGAAGGGACACGATCGTTTTCTTGCCATTCTCCCGATTGAATATTTTCCAGAATGAATTCTTTTATTTGCGCAAACTTAGGGACGCTCATTATGAAAAGTTTATTTATAAGTTAACAGTATGTTACAAGGTGACATAATTTTCTTGTATATACAAGATGAGTTGATAAACTTTAAGCAAATTTAAATTTAGGCTCATACTGAGCCTTTAGCAAGCATCAAGATAGGTGAAAAATGCACACAACCAACAATGCTCAAGCGCTCTGGGATTTACTGATCACAGATGCCAATATCGCCACAATGGATCCTACTGTTGATGCACCATACGGCGCCATTGAAAATGCAGCGATTGCTGTTAAAGATGGCAAAATTGCCTGGTTAGGTGCACAAACCGATTTACCTGAGTTTGATGCATTAGCAACGCCAACTGTATCTGCTAAAGGGCAGTGGTTAACACCTGGGTTGATTGATTGTCACACTCACTTAGTGTTTGCCGGTAGCCGCGCAGAAGAATTCGAGCAGCGTTTGCAAGGTGTTAGCTACGAGCAAATCGCTGCAAACGGTGGTGGCATTGCAAGCACCGTACGTGCAACTCGCGAAGCCGACCACGAAACACTGTTTGTTAGTGCTAAAGAACGCTTAAATGCGCTATACGCAGAAGGCGTGACGACTGTCGAGGTTAAATCTGGCTATGGTCTTGATTGCGAAAATGAAATTAAACTACTCGAAGTAGCTCGTTTACTTGGTGAGAACCACCCGGTTGATGTTAAAACCACGTTTTTAGGTGCTCATGCATTACCGCCTGAATATAAAGGCCGTAGTGATGAGTACATTGATTTGGTTTGCGGTGAGATGCTTGACCGTGTTGTTGAAGCTGATTTAGCTGATGCCGTTGATGCTTTTTGTGAAAACGTAGGCTTTAGCAACGAGCAAACTCGTTGCGTTTTTGAAGCGGCTAAAAAGCACAACTTACCGGTTAAGTTGCACGCTGAGCAGTTATCTAATCAACATGGTGCAGAGCTTGTTGCAGAGTTTAAGGGCTTATCGGCAGATCATATTGAGCACTTAGATGAAGCTGGCATTCAAGCAATGGCCAAAGCGGGCACTGCAGCGGTATTGTTGCCAGGTGCATTTTACTTTTTACGCGAAACAAAGTATCCGCCAATTGAACTACTCCAGCAGTACCAAGTTCCGATCGCCATTTCAACTGACTTCAACCCTGGAACTTCACCATTATGTTCATTGCACTTAATGATGAATATGGCATGCACTATTTTCCGTATGACACCAGAGCAAGCATTAGCTGGTGTAACACGAAACGCTGCAGGTGCGTTAGGTCTTGACGATCGTGGTGTGTTAAAAGTAGGGGCTCGAGCTGATATTGCTCACTGGCAAATATCCCACCCGGCACAATTAAGTTACCAATTCGGCGTAAATAAACTGTTAAATCTGTGGATTTTGGGTAGACTTAGTTAGATAAGTTTTATTACGCAGTTTGGATTACATGTCATTGATTTTTAGTTTAGCGAGTAGTAGCACGCAACTCGTAAATTTAACAAGTGATGTAGTGCCAGTGTTTTTAGCTGGTAGCGTTTTTATGGCAATGATCTGTGCCCTGTGCGTAACCCAAAACCCTATTTTAAGACTAAGCCTAGTCGTTAATGGCGTACTAGGTTTAGCTATTTTAAGCTTAGGATTACCATGGCTGGTTATCTTACTTGCTTTAGCTTTATGTTTTCATTTATGGCAAGCATTTCGCACCACCAATTGGCTTGCCATAATATTGAGTGTCTCTGCCGCAATTTCGTTCGCGGTTTTATACTCTGCCCATCTATTACTCGACACAGCCTTATATTGGCTTGTTTTCTCGGTAGTTATTTTATCTATTTCAGGCTTTTTTAATTATGAAGAGCCCGAAGAGGATGAGCAGGTTGAAGTTGAACCGCTCCATAACGATGATTTAGATGCCGCTCCACTGACTGGTTTACCTGACCGAAATGCACTCAGAAATAGCTTTGTTGCATGGACTGAAGAGCACTCAGCAAACTGCGCACTAGTGATGATCCGCCTTGAAGGTTTTAACGATGTTAACCAGCATATTGGTCGTGACTTTGGTGATTTATTATTAGCGCAATCGGCCACACGTATTAAACAGCAACTCAGTGTTGATGCTGTGCTGAGTATGAAAGGTAACACCGCAAATACTGAAAAATTAGCGCATTTAGGGGGCTTAAACTTTGCGTTTATTTGCTCTCTTGAAGAGCAAAAACATCTTCATGAGCAGCTGATCAGCCAAATTAGGCAAGTCACATTAAAGCCATTTAATGTTGCCAATTGCACCATTGAAGTTAAAGTACGCGCCAGTTATGTGAGCTGTGACGAACCTGAGTACAGCTTCGAGAACTTAATTTCATTTGCCAACCTTGCCCTTGATTCAAATCCTGAACGAGAAATTGTGCCTTATCACCCGCAAATGATGATAGAGCAACTAGAGCAACAAGCACGCCTACGCGAATTAGCTCACTTAGATTTTGCCAGCGAACTTGAGCTTTATTTTCAGCCAGTTATTCGTAATAGCGACGAGCAAATTGAGTTTTTAGAATTGCTGCTACGTTGGCAGCATCCTAAGCAAGGAATTCTTTCGGCTAACAAATTCATTGATGATATTCGTGTCGCTGGCTTAAGCTACCCTGTGGCAGCGTATGTTATTGAACGTGCTGCTGAGCTTGCTATGGCACTGCGTATGGAAGGCATTGAACTACCACTCAGTATTAACGTGTTTGGCCCAGAAATGCTGCACGAAGAGTTCATTGAATTTGTTGACCGCATTATGACTGAACACCGTTTAGAGCCGGGAGATTTAATCATTGAATGCCCGCTCGATCTATTTATGAGCCTAGATGACCAAGGTAAAGCCATGGTCGCAAGGCTAAATAGTATTGGTATTAAGCTGTGTATTGATGGCTTTGGTGACACACCTGTTTGGCTTGCTAAGCTGCCTAATCTTAATGTTGAGTATATTAAAGTAGCAGCATCGTTGACCGCTGATTTTGCCCATCAAAGCCAAGTTCGCAGCCTAGTTTCTGGCATGGTGGATATGCATAATCAAAATAATGCCAAGGTGATTTGTGAAGGGGTAGAAACCCTAGAGCAACTTAAGTTTGTTAAGTCATTGAACACCTACGCCGCCCAGGGTTATTACTTTAATTATCCGCTTAGCAGCGTAGGCATGATGTCGTGGTTAAAACAGTGGCGGTTAGAGCATCAGGGGGAAAGTTAGCGAGTTACTAGGGGAAAGGGTAAAGTTAGAGCTTTCAGCTATCAGATTGAAAGTTAGCGAGTCTCAAGAGTAAAGTTGGCGAATTCCTTGACTTAGATACTAGGTATTTTAGTGTTTCTAACTTTCTAACTTTCTAACTTTCTAACTTTCTAACTTTCTAACTTTCTAACTTTCTAACTTTCTAACTTTCTAACTTGCCTCTCTCGCCTGCAAATACGCATTCACTAGGGCGGTGATGATTTGGCCTGCGTCGTTCATGCCTGCATCTAAGCCTACAGGGTGTTGTGATGGTGCGCCTTCGCATAAGTGAAGGTAGCGAGCAGTTGTTTGGCTGGCAGCTAAATGCACAAAATGTTCGGCATCACTTACACTAAAGCCACAGTTGGTGTAAGCACTAACCGGCATTAACGAAATGCTGTCTAGGTCGACTTCGACTCCAAGCGGTGCATTATCAAACTGCGCTAATGCGTGTTTACACGCTGAAGATAAATCAACGTTGCGACGTACTTGAATATCTTGGTAACTATCAAACGTGAAGTTTGCGCTTGTCAGGGCATCCATAATCGCTTGGTTATTTTTAAATTCGTGTAAACCCATCACATGGTAGTCAGCAAGGTGGTTTTCACTGTACGCATATCTAAAACCATTACCGCTATGACGGCCTTCACACTCTCTGAAGTCAGCATGAGGGTCTAAGTTGATAGCGTTGACTGGTTTGCCATGTTGCTTACTAAGGGCGCGTAAAATACCTAAGCAGTTGTTATGGCCGCCACCGATTACAATTGGCTCAAGGCCAGCTGCAAAAATCATTGCAAGCACTTGCTCAACGCGGGTGTCTATATCAGCGCATAACTCACGTAGTTTGGCTAAGTCAGCGTCGTTTTTATTATCAAGGTCAGCAGCTTGTTGGTTTAAGTCATCAAGGGCAACTTCGCCAAGTAGCAACACACGTTCGTGGTTTAAAAACTGGTTATGCGTTTGGTTTAAAAAGCGCTTTAAAAATGCTTGCCACGCTTGTCCTGAGCCACCGTTACCTAAGTTAGCGCGAGGGCCAATATCTTCACATACGCCAACTAAAACATAGCGAATACCGAAGTGTTTTGCATCAATGAGTGCTTGTGGGGCGTTAACTTGAGTGTCGAGAAGGGCAAGGGCTTGCCAAGCTTTAAGTTCGTTAGCGCGGCGGACACATAAGTGCTTTACCGCCGCTTCATCATAAATTTTAAGGTAGTTTGTCACCGAGATTAGTCTTCTATTATTTCTAACTCTAATTCTTCAGCAGATAATATAATACCGGTGCTATCAGCGTAAACAAAGTCGTCATCAAAGAAAGAAACGCCTGCGAAGTTAACGCCAATGCCGTCTTCACCTGCACCTTCACTATCGGCAGCAACAGGAATAGAGGCAATTGCTTGAATGCCTAAGTCTAGCTCTTCAAGTTCATCAACATGGCGAATTGCACCGTAAACGATAATGCCTTGCCAGTTGTTTTCTAATGCGATTTCAGCCAGCTCTATATCAATAAGGGCGCGTCGGGTAGAACCACCACCATCAATCAATAACACGCTGTCGGTGCCATCGGTTGATAATATTTCGCGGATCAGCTCGTTATTTTCAAAGCATTTAACGGTTTTTACTCGACCACTAAAGCTTGGGCGTCCACCAAAATTGATAAACATTGGTTCGAGCACATCAACCACATCTGCAAAGTGGTCGCATAAATCAGAAGTGCTGTAATCCATTTTTTCATCCTCTAAAGAGACTGTCTGTTTAGTACTCAGTATACCCTGATACAACTCAATAACAACGACTTAATAGCGGATTATTGGTTTAAATCAAAGGAATTTCTCCATCGCAACATTAGTGTCTCAAAAGCGTCACCTAATTGTTATTTTTAGCGCCTAAGCTGAGATGAGTATAAAAATTAGACGCAAAGTATGACAAGGAGCTCACCATGGCAAACAACATACTTACTAAATTGGCAAAAGTGGATGAACAGCTGTTTTTAAGTGTATTCAACGACGCTTCGCCAATTTGGCTTAGAAGATCAGCTCTCGGGTTTTCGAAAAGCGGCGATGGCGGACTTTACGTGGTGTTGTTTCTTGGTTTTTGGTGGTTCACCGAGCAGCTGCACTTTCAACAACTGGCGATGAGTATATTGGTGGGCTTTGCTATTGAGCGACCTATTTACTTTTTAGCTAAAAAGCGCATCGCGCGGGTTAGACCCTGCGACTGCTTAGTGCAAGGTGCTTATTTAGTGCCGAGCGACCAATTTAGCTTACCGTCGGGGCATAGTGCAGGGGCATTCGTGGTAGCGACTATTTTAACTATCTATTTTCCTGAATTTGCTGTGCTGTGGCTAATGTGGGCATCAGGGGTGGCGGCATCTAGAGTGATTATTGGTGTGCATTACCCTGCTGATGTGGTGATTGGTGCAGTGATGGGTTCAAGTTGTGCAGTATTAGCTGTAATGGTGGTGGGATCTATATGAGAATTTTGTACGGTATTCAAGGCACGGGTAATGGCCATATTACTCGAGCACGAGTAATGGCAACGACCTTTAAAGCATTAGGCGTCGATGTTGACTATGTGTTTTCGGGTCGTAAAGAGCAAGACTACTTTGATATGGGCGATTTTGCCGACTACCGAGCTTTTCGAGGTTTGTCGTTTACCAGCAAATCGGGGCAAGTTGATAGCTTTAAAACGTTGAAAAATGCGCGCCCGTTGCAGCTTATAAAAGATATAAAAAACCTTGATTTACGTCATTATGACTTGGTGTTTAATGACTTTGAGCCGATTACCGCTTGGGCTGCTAAACAGCAAGGTATCCCAGTTATTGGTATGAGCCATCAAGCGGCGTTTTTATCTGATAAAGTGCCGATGTTTGGCCGAGCTTTCTTTCGTCGTGCCCTGATACGTAACTATGCGCCAGCGAGTGTTTATTTAGGGGTGCATTGGCAGCCTTATGCAGAAAACATCATTCCGCCATTTATTGCAAATCATCATCATGATAACCCGGTGATGGTCGAAAATAAGGTGTTGGTGTATCTACCTTTTGAGAATTTAGACAGTGTGGTCGACTACCTTAAAGACTTTCCTGAGCGTGAGTTTTACTGTTATCACCCAGATGCCCAGGACTGTTCAATCGGAAATATTCACTTGCGAGCGCCTTCACGCGTTGGCTTTTTAAATGATCTCGCTAATGCTGGTGGTGTAATTGGCAACGCCGGATTTGAACTTGCAAGTGAAGCGTTACAATTAGGTAAAAAGCTATTGCTAAAACCACTTGGAAAACAATTTGAGCAGGGGATTAATGCACAGACACTATTGTCGATGGGTGCAGCCCATGTGATGAGCTATTTAAACCCCAATGCGATGGATGATTGGTTGCAATCGCCACAGAACAAAAAACTGAATTTTCCGAGCGATCCAGCACCTTTGGTTGATTGGTTGCAAAAAAAACAATGGGAAAAGCTGGATAAATTGCATAAACATCTATGGCAACAGGTTGATTTAGAACAAAAACTGATTGTTTAAAAGTACCTTATATTGGAAAATGCGCGGCAAGTTTAACCACTTTTTATTAGCTGCTTTAAATAGTTTAGCTATACTTTAAATGCATGTTTCTATAAGGCACTTTGAATGAATGTATTACAAAACTTAACTATTAAGCGTCGTTTACAGTTAAACGCGCTCGTTGTTGGTCTTGCAATGATTGTGATGCTGTGTGTAATTATCTTTGAGTCGCGCATGATGCTAAAGCTCAACGAAACAATTCAAAATGCGGAGGAGCTCGACATTCATGAACTTGCGATGCGTAAACATGAAAAAAACTTTTTGTTTTACAAAGATGTCGATAGCCTTGAGCTTTTTGAAAAAGAGTATTCGCAGCTAAAAAATAAAATGGCGCGACTAGACGAGTTAGTGAAAGATTTGTCGATGGACTCATCTAAGCTAAATGAATTTAGACGTCTTGCGAAAACTTATTACGATGACTTCAATGAAGTTGTGGTACTACAAAAGAAAATAGGTTTACACCCTAAAGATGCACTTTATGGTGATTTACGTGGTGCGGTGCATCAAGTAGAAACATTATTAAGTGAGCGCGAAAACTATAAATTACTGGCTTTAATGCTACAGCTTCGCCGTGCAGAAAAAGACTTTATGCTGCGCTTTGATTTAAAGTATATGGGCAAGTTTGATGATTTAGTTGCTAGCTTCAGATCTGAGATTAAAAACGCAGGGTTCGATGCAAATTACGAAAACCAATTGCTTAGTTTGCTTGCGACTTATCAGAGTAAATTTAAAGCCTTAGTTGATGCACAAGTTGCCTTGGGCCTTGATTTAGAGTCAGGGGCACTTGGTGAGATGAAGCGCAGTGTTGAGCTTAGTGATGCAATTGTCAGCCAACTGACCACACAAACTAAAGAGTTTGTAGAATCGAGTGCTGCTAGTGCGCAGTTGATTGCCATTCTTGTGTTTATTATTGCGAGCATTTTAGTGATGCTATTAGTTTACTTTACTAGCCGCTCAATTATTCAGCCTATCGAACGTGTGTACCACACGATTAACGAAATTCGTCGTAATAACGACTTAAGTATGTCGATTACTCAATCAGGTAAAGATGAAATCACCACAATGACGATCGACTTTAATAGCTTGATCAGTGATTTTAAAAAGCTGATTTACGAGGTAAATACCGCGCTAAGTACTCTTAACGTGGCAACAGAACATTTATCTGAAACGACTGCTGCAACTAGCTCTGGTATGCAAGAGCAGCTGCACGAAGCTGATATGGTTGCCACAGCAGCCACCGAAATGCAGGCAACGATTCAAGATATCTCACACAATACTGAAGCCGCAGCGAAAAAAGCTGAGTCGACTAACTTAAGTGCGCAGCAAGGCCGTTCTGAGGTTGAATCGACGGTGGTGCAAATTAACCACTTATCTGATTCACTCGGTAATGCGTCAAGCGTGGTGTCGCAGTTAGAAAAAGACGCTGAAACCATTGGCTCTGTACTTGATGTTATTCGTGGCATTGCTGAGCAAACAAACTTACTGGCACTTAATGCGGCTATTGAAGCGGCGCGTGCAGGTGAACAAGGCCGTGGCTTTGCGGTAGTAGCAGATGAAGTTCGCTCACTTGCGCAGCGCACCCAAGATTCAACGCAAGAGATCGAGAGCATTATTTCGACCTTACAAGGGCGCACGCAAGAAGTGGTAAGCATTATGCAGCAATGTCGTACGCAAGGTGGCGAAAGTGCAGCACAGGCAAGTAAAGCCGGTGAGTTACTACGCTCAATCACCGAAGATGTACAAACCATAATGGATATGAGTACTCACATTGCCACCGCAATTGATGAGCAAAGCCAAGTGGCTTCTGAGGTGAATAAAAACGTGGTACGTATTCGTGATATCGCCCAAGAAGCATCGGGACACGCGGCGACTAATGCGCAAACCAGCGAAGAGGTGTCTGAGCAAGCACGTGTGCTTTATCAGGCAATCGATAAGTTTAAAGTTTAATAATGATACCCAAGCCACCCCAAGATGCAGAATTCAGCGTTTCACAGGTGATTAATATCAAGGCGTTACTTTGCAAGAGTCAGTCCCTTTTAAGAAGTAACAACGGTGAGAGTAAGTTCCTGTGAAGCGCCCAACGGGTTGGTTTAAAAGCGACTTATACTGCGTTATTGATTTGAACAATAGAACCACTATTACTTGCAATCAATGCCTTGCCTAAATCGCTTTTAATTCCAACTGAAACTCGCATCTTGAGGTGGTTTGGGTATATAAAAAAAGCGCGGTGACGGTGTCGTCATCGCGCTTTTTTGTTGTTTGGGTGTGTATACCGCGACAAGGTATTAAGGCACAAACTTAATAGGCACGCTGTCTTTGCTTGCCTCGTGCTCAGAGACTCTCGTTTGGTATTGTTGCCAAAGCTCATCATGGTTAGCTTGCAGCTCACTTAAATAGTGCCAGCTGAATAAACCGCTATTGTGATTATCGCTAAACACCAGTCGAATTGCATAATGACCAACCGGCTCAATCTTGCTAATTCCTACTTGTTGCTTACCAAGTACGAGTTTCATTGGTTCATTGCCATGACCTTGTACTTCAGCAGAAGGTGAGTGAACACGCAAAAATTCAGCACTAAATTGAGCAATAGTCTGATCATCAAAATGAACATCTAATACTTTGCTAACGCTGTGATAATGCACTTTAGTGACTTCTTTCATGTGAGCCTCGAATATACGATTTATAAACTAAAAAGCCTCCAAATGGAGGCTTTTTAGTATAACGCTAATTTGTTGATTAAAGAATGAAACGACTTAAGTCTTCATCTTCAACAAGTGCACCTAAATGCTGCTCAACGTAATTGGCATCAATTGTTAGTGTTGAACCTGCTTTTTCTGAGGCATCAAATGAAATTTCTTCCATTAGTTTTTCCATCACTGTATGCAAGCGACGGGCACCGATGTTTTCGGTTTTCTCATTTACTTGCCAAGCCGCTTTCGCGATACGTTCAATCGCATCATTAGTAAACTCAACCTCAACTTGCTCTGTTTTTAACAGCTCACGTTGTTGCTCAGTTAATGATGCATGAGGCTCAGTTAAGATACGTTTAAAGTCATCAGCACTTAGTGCTTCAAGCTCAACGCGGATTGGTAAACGGCCTTGCAGCTCTGGGATCATGTCTGATGGTTTAGACATTTGGAATGCGCCAGATGCGATAAACAACATGTGGTCAGTTTTAACCATGCCATGTTTAGTGCTTACTGTTGAACCTTCGATTAGAGGAAGTAAGTCGCGCTGTACACCTTCGCGGCTAACATCTGGGCCAGATGCTTCACCACGTTTACAGATTTTATCGATCTCATCGATAAACACGATACCGTTTTGTTCAACTGCGAAGATAGCTTGCTCTTTTAACTCTTCAGGGTTAACAAGTTTTGCTGCTTCTTCTTCAACTAATAGCTTGAACGCTTCTTTGATTTTTAGCTTACGCTTGCTGCGCTTATCGCCACCCATGTTTTGGAACATGCTCTGAAGCTGGTTGGTCATTTCTTCCATACCAGGAGGAGCCATGATCTCAACATTAGGTTGAGCTTGTGCAACATCGATATCAATTTCTTTATCGTCTAACTGACCTTCACGTAATTTTTTACGGAAAGATTGACGAGTAGAAGAGTTCTCTTCTGTTTTTGACTCACCAAAGGTATCGCGTGCTGGTGGTAAAAGAGCATCTAAAATACGCTCTTCTGCCGCTTCTTCAGCGCGATGTTTGAATTTTTTGGTTTGCTGTTCACGCGTCATTTTAATTGAGATATCAACTAAATCGCGGATGATCGTTTCTACTTCTTTACCAACATAGCCCACTTCGGTGAACTTTGTTGCTTCAACTTTAATGAAAGGTGCATTAGCAAGTTTAGCTAAGCGGCGTGCAATTTCAGTTTTACCCACACCAGTTGGACCAATCATTAAAATGTTTTTTGGTGTTACTTCACTACGTAAATCATCGCTCAGTTGCATACGGCGCCAGCGGTTACGTAGCGCGATTGAAACTGCTTTTTTAGCTTTAGCTTGGCCAATAATATGTTGATCAAGCTCGTGAACGATTTCTCTTGGAGTCATCTCAGACATGGCAGTTCCTATTACAATTCTTCAATAGTTTGGAAATTATTCGTGAATACGCAGATGTTGCCTGCAATAGTAAGGCTTTTCTCTACAATGTCACGTGCACTTAGGTCGGTGTTTTCTAGTAGCGCTGTGGCTGCTGATTGCGCGAAGTTACCACCACTGCCAATCGCAATTAGGTCGTTTTCTGGCTGCACAACATCACCGTTACCTGTGATAATTAATGAAGCAGTTTCGTCTGCAACTGCTAATAGTGCTTCGAGCTTTCTAAGTGCGCGATCACTACGCCAATCTTTGGCCATTTCTACGGCAGCTTTGGTTAAGTTGCCTTGGTGCATTTCTAGTTTGCTTTCAAATCGTTCGAAAAGGGTGAAGGCATCAGCAGTACCGCCAGCGAAACCAGCGATTACTTTGCCATTATAAAGACGTCGAACTTTGCGGGCGTTGCCCTTCATTACGGTGTTACCAAGTGAAACTTGGCCGTCGCCACCAATAACGACCTTGTCGTCGCGGCGTACACTTACAATAGTGGTCATGATTATTCCTCATCATCGAGCGGCAAGGCCGCTCGTAAAAAGCGATTGATGAGGTGTTTATATGGGTGAATGAACTAAAATCAAGTCCAAAGCCAAATTCCGCAGCCCATTATTTTGATGCGTTTAAGTTTATTCTTGTCACTTTCGGCTAAACGTTTGGTATCGTATGGGCCTAAGCGCACTTTATACCAAACACCATTGCTGCCTTGTGTTTTCTTAACTTCGGCCACTAAGCCGGCAAAAGCGATTTTAGCTTTTAATGTTTGTGCTTGCTCTAATGTTCTAAAAGAGCCGCATTGCATTACATATGGGCCTTTTTGTTCAATCTCTTTTACTTCAACCTGAACTTCGTGCTCTTTAATCTCTTTGATAAATTCAGGTGTCTTAGGTGGTGGAATAACTACTTCTTCTTTTTTAGTCGGGTTTGCTTGCTGCTCTACTAACTCAGGATCAGCATTATGTTTGATATACCATAGGCCGTAACCAAACCCGCCTACTAAGATAAGCGCAATTAAAACAAGAATAATAGGGAAGGGCTTTTTCGCCGGGGCTTGTTTTTTATTATTTCGATTTGCTGGTTTTTTATTTATGTAATCGTGTTGTGCCATGACTCTTAATTGGCCTTTAAATCATATCTATAGGATCAACATCTAAGCTCCAACGCACCTTTTGCGCTAATTTACTGGTACTTATATAGTCGACCATTTGCGCTAAATATTGGTGTAAGTGGGAGCGTTCCTGCGCCTGAATATGTAACTGAAAGCGATATTTACCTGCTACACGTTCCAGTGGTGCAGGTATCGGACCGAGCAATTGTATACCAGATACGTTCTGGACAGGAACCAAATCAGTTAAAAAATCCATCACTTGATTTATGTTATGTCCTTCAGCACGAACCATAGCCATATTTGTGATTGGCGGAAGTTGCGCGTCTTCTCGCTCTGTGAGTGCGTAACGGGCAAAATCTTGGTAACCATTATTAACTAAGTCTTGCAGTAGCGGGTGCTCAGGAAAGTGAGTTTGTAATAATACTTGCCCAGGTTCACCACTTCGACCAGCACGGCCTGCCACTTGCGTAACCAGTTGCGCTAAATGCTCTGTGGCGCGAAAATCACACGAATATAATCCACTGTCGACATCTAGGATTAAAACAAGGCTAACATCGGCAAAATGGTGGCCTTTTGCCAACATTTGCGTGCCAACTAAGATGCGCGCACCGCCTTGATTAATATCATCAAGGGCTTTTTCTAAGCTGCCTTTACGACGAGTTGAATCTCGGTCAATACGACTAATCGGAATGTCAGGGAAGGTTTGCGTTAAAAACTCTTCGATTTGCTCAGTGCCTTTGCCATTTGGAAAAATCTGCGTACTGCCGCAATCAGGGCATTGATGGGGCACCTGATGTTGCTCACCGCAGTGATGACATATCATCTGGCCAATGGCTTTATGAAAGGTTGCACTGGTGCTGCAACGTGAGCACTCACTTAGCCAACCACACTCATGGCATATGAGGGTAGGCGAAAAACCACGACGGTTTAAAAACACCATCACTTGCTTGCCACGTTCTAAATGCTGACGCATATAGGCAAGGCTAGCATGGGCAATCCCTGCTTGCTCAGGCTGACCTTTCATATCCATTAAGTGGAACTGGTTATCGGTGCTGGTTTGAGCACGCTCAGTGAGGCTCAACAGCTGATATTTGTTATTAATTGCTTTATGTAAGGTCTCAAGTGCCGGTGTGGCACTACCTAAAACCAGAGGAATATTATGCTGGTATGCTCTATAAGCGGCTAGGTCTCTAGCATGATAGCGCAATGTATCTTGTTGCTTAAACGAGCTGTCGTGCTCTTCATCAACGATGATCATGCCAAGTGATAAAAAAGGTAAGAAAATACTCGAACGTGTGCCGATCACTATGGCGCAGCTGCCTTTTTCACAAAAACGCCAGGTCTGTAAGCGTTCGTTATCTGTTAGAGCTGAGTGCCATAGCATAATCGGAGTATCAGGAAAGCGACGACGAAAACGGTTGACTGTTTGGGGTGTTAAGCCAATTTCAGGCACTAATACTAAGGCTTGCTGACCTTTTTTTAGTACTTCTTCTAGGCATTGCAAATACACTTCGGTTTTACCACTTCCGGTAACCCCTTCAAGCAAAAAGCTGGTAAAGCCACGAGCTTGGTTAATGCTAGTGCAGGCAACAGCTTGCTCTTTATTAAGCACCGGCTTGCTACCAACAGTCGGCGCGCGTTGCTGCCATTGGTTATCATGTTCAATAAACTGAGTGATCAGTTCTTTATCAAGCAGACTGTCGATGGTTTTTTTGGTAAATCCGAGTGCTTTTAATTCTGTAACCGATGATTTGCCTGATTCGGCTAGCTGTTTTAATAAACTCAACTGGGTTTTTGCTTTCAGCGACGGCAGCTTTGCACCTTTATCGGTTAGCTCAACCATGTTAATGCTGGTTTTATCTGGGCATTCGCCTTGCCTTAATGCAGCCGGAAGTGCCGTATGAATAGTCTCGCCCAATGGGTAACAGTAGTAGCGTGCTGTGAATTTTAGTAATGCTAAGTGTTGCTCAGATAACACTGGCGTGTCGTCTATAACATCAATAATCGGCTTTATTTTGTCAGCGGGAACATCGGTTGATGTTTTAAGAGCCAAGACCACGGCAACCTTTTTTTGGCTACCAAATGGCACGCGAACGCGCATACCTGGCTTTAACTCAGGGCTATGCAGCAGCTGTTCAACTTTATAATCGAAGGTACGCTGTAAAGGGACTTTTATGGCAACTTCTACAAAGTGCATAACAACTCAACTGAAACAAAGATAGAAAGATAATGTACTAAAATTACTGTTAAAAACCTACCAACAAATACTGAACAACAGCCCACTTGATTATTTTTTTAGCGAAAGATGCATTTAAAGCTTGTCGCAAGGTCACTTGAGCTATAAAATACGCGGCCTATTAATTGTATTAACTGCGTATGGTGCCAGACTTCGGGTTTGGAGAGCGATACGGCCTTAACTAGAGGTTCCCTATGAAAGAAGGTATTCACCCTAAGTACGAAGCTATCACTGCAACTTGTTCATGTGGTAACAAATTCGAAACTAGCTCAACTCTTTGTAAAGACATCCACTTAGACGTATGTTCTGAGTGTCACCCGTTTTACACTGGTAAGCAAAAGATTTTAGACACTGGCGGCCGTGTTGATCGTTTCAACAAGCGCTTCGGTGCACTTAGCAGCAAGAAGTAATCTCTGCTGTTTAGTTAAAAAAAGCACCTTAGGGTGCTTTTTTTATGCCTAAAATTCACAAAACTCATTATTAACGCTGCCACTTACTTATCATCTTCACTTATGTATCTTGCATAACTATTTCTGGTTGTTATGCCCATTATGTCGCTAATTTTGCAGACAAAGCGCCACCCCTTGGCTATATTCTTTTTTGTATAAATGAGTATACCAATCCGCAATAATACTTAATCATTTTGAGGGATTAAACCTGTCGCTACCTGCGTTAAAAATTTCTGATTTAGAACACAACTAAATAACGAAATTTTTACCTTGCTATCAACAAGGTTTCATTGCCTCAAAATAGACTACTTAATTAAGCGTATTGGTATCTAAAAGTTATTAGAAATAATAAATTTAAATAACTTTGTGAGTAAATGCTGTGAACTTCGTTGAAATGGCTATTTGGGGCTAATTTCGGCTAATTGCAGTGTACGTGCGTATAAAATACAAAAACACGTGCTTAAAAGGTCATAAATAGGTGAATTTTTATGTCTGATTAATCGCAACTATGCGCAGAAATTGTTGGGAAATCCTTTAAAATTAAGCGATATAGCATATAACAGGATAGACCTGATAATACTTGGAATTTTTATACATTACAGGTATCGTACTGATGCAAGCTCTCTCACTTTTTAACTTTTTGCAGGATACTATCGCGTTATGTCAGATTTTCGTGAACAAGCATTACATTACCACGCTCACCCCGTTCCAGGTAAAATTAGTGTTGAACTAACCAAGCCAGCCGAAACGGTTAACGATCTCGCTTTAGCTTATAGCCCAGGTGTGGCTGAACCAGTCCGTGAAATTGCTGCTGATCCAGCAAATGCCTATAAATACACAGGCAAAGGCAACATGGTTGCAGTTATTTCAAACGGTACCGCAATTTTAGGTTTAGGTAACTTAGGTCCGCTTGCATCAAAACCTGTAATGGAAGGTAAAGCGTTACTATTCAAACGTTTTGCTGGTCTTGATTCAATTGATATTGAAGTTAAACACCGCACAACAGAAGATTTCATTAATACGGTTGCTAACATCGCTGATACGTTTGGTGGTATCAACCTTGAAGATATTAAAGCGCCTGAGTGTTTTGAAATCGAAAAAGCACTTATCGAGCGCTGTGATATTCCAGTTTTCCACGATGACCAACATGGTACAGCTATTGTAACTGCTGCTGGTATGCTTAACGCCCTTGAAGTGCAAGGTAAAGACATCGAAGATGCCATCATCGTATGTTTAGGTGCCGGTGCTGCTGCTGTTGCTTGTATGGAGCTTTTAATTAAGTGTGGCGCACTGCGTGAACACATTTATATGCTTGACCGTAAAGGTGTGATCCATACACGTCGTGATGACTTAAACGAGTATAAGCAATTATTTGCTAACAATACCGATAAGCGTACATTACAAGATGTTATTGCTGATGCTGACGTATTCGTTGGTGTATCAGGTCCTAACCTGTTAACTGCAGATGATCTTAAGCTGATGGCTGATAAGCCAGTGGTGTTTGCATGTTCAAACCCAGATCCTGAGATTGCTCCAGAAGTTGCACACAGTGCGCGTAACGATTTAATTATGGCAACGGGTCGTTCAGATTTCCCTAACCAAGTAAATAATGTGCTTTGTTTCCCATTCATTTTCCGTGGTGCGTTAGATGTTCGTGCAACGGCAATTAATGATGAAATGAAAATTGCTGCAGTTCATGCTATTCGCGGCATCGCGAAAGAGCCTGTACCAAGTGAAGTATTAAAAGCAGCTGGCGTTGAGTCACTTGAGTTTGGTGCCGAGTACATCATTCCTAAGCCTATGGATCCGCGTTTATTACCACGTATTGCACGTGCTGTTGCTGAAGCAGCAGTAGAGTCGGGTGTGGCGCAAATCGACATGCCAGAAGATTACATGCGTTAAGCTTAATTAGCTATTAGGTATAACGCGCAATAAAAAACTCAGCCTAGGCTGAGTTTTTTTATATCTGCGATTATCGGCGGTGATCCGATGGCCGAAATACTTATTCTGAATCAAGCACTGGGATATCTAATCCCATTTCTTGCATAATTCTTTTAACTTCTTCAGGTACCTTTTCAGGGTTGTCTTTACGTAGGTCGTCATCATTTGGTAATGGTTGACCTGTAAAAGCATGTAAGAAAGCTTCACACAATAACTCACTATTCGTCGCATGGCGCAGGTTATTGATCTGGCGGCGTGTACGCTCGTCAGTTAATACTTTTAATACGTTAAGTGGGATTGATACGGTAATCTTTTTTACTTGTTCTGATTTTTTACCGTGTTCTGCATATGGGTGAATGTATTCACCGTTCCATTTAGCCATAAGTTGTTTCGTTGCCTCGGTTGTCAGTGATTTACGCCTTATTCACAGCGCAAGATGCGGAAATTCTATCTCTTTAAAAAAGATAGTCAAATACTAGTTATTTAGCCATCTAGTGGTGTAAATGTATAAACTTCTATGTGTAAGCCATAAATGCTTTGACTTCTCATATTTGATCATCTAACCTTTTAGACGTCTAAACATCCAATTTAAGAATAGGTGATGAAATGAGCGAAAAAAATAAAGCGACGATTGCTGTTCGTCACGGCATCGAAGCCGATAAACATCATGGTGCGGTTGTACCGCCAATTTACTTATCAACCACCTATTCATTTGCTGATTTTGATACTAAGCGCCAGTATGACTATGGTCGTAGCGGTAATCCAAATCGCGATATTTTAGCTGAAACCTTAGCTGAGCTTGAAGGTGGTGCTAGAGGTATTATAACTGCAACAGGTATGTCTGCTGTGCATTTAGCCACTCAGCTATTAAACAGTGACGATACGTTAGTGATCCCACATGACTGTTATGGCGGTAGTTACCGTTTATTCACCTCGCTTGAAAAACGTGGCCTGTTAAAACTAAAAGTTTTGGATTTAACTAAAACTGAAAATCTCCAAGAAATTTTAGCGATTAAACCTAAGTTGATTTGGATTGAAACGCCAAGTAACCCAATCTTGCGTTTAACAGATATTAAAGCAATTACTAGTATTGCTAAGCAGTGTGGTGCTTTGGTTGCGGCTGACAACACCTTCTTATCACCTGCATTACAAAACCCCATTGAGTTTGGTGTTGATATTGTTGTGCACTCAACCACTAAATACATCAATGGTCACTCTGATGTAGTGGGCGGTGCAGTGATTGCTGCAACGCAAGAGCTAGGCGATGAGCTTGCTTGGTGGGCGAATAATATCGGTATTACTGGTGCACCATTTGACAGCTACTTAACGCTTCGTGGTTTACGTACTTTAAATGTACGTTTAAAGCAGCACCAAGAAAATGCCTTTGCCATTGCTGAGTATTTAGAGAGTTCACCTTATGTAAGCCAAGTTTACTACCCAGGCCTTGCTTCTCACCCACAACATGAGCTTGCTAAAGCACAGCAACGCGGTTTTGGTGGCATGGTGAGCTTTGATATTAAAGGCGACATTAACGATGCCGCAGCGTTTTTAACCAGCCTTAAAGACTTTAGCCTTGCTGAGTCGCTAGGTGGGGTAGAAAGCTTGATTTGTCACCCTGCAACAATGACCCACGCAGGCATGGAGCCTAAAGCGCGCCTTGAAGCTGGTGTGGGCGATACGCTGATCCGTATTTCTGTAGGCATTGAAGACGTAAAAGATCTCATTGCAGATTTAGACCGTGTTTTCAATTTAGTAAAACCAGGTCAAGGCCAACAAGTTACAAAAGCTGAAGCTAAGCAAGCACAGCAAGATACACAGCAAAACGCGTCATTTAAGTTAACGCCAGCACATACGGCATTGTGGTAGAAGAAATGGTAAATATTGTTCATAAATTTGGTGGCTCAAGCTTAAGCTCGGCAGATCGATACCATGCGGTAGCGAACATTGTTCTTGCGAATACTGAGCAGGGCGATTGCATCGTTGTGTCGGCATCGGGTAAAACAACCGATACCCTAGTAAAGCTTTGGCAAAGTTACCAGCAGCAAGATAGCCAAGCTGTTAGCGATATTCTATTGCTTATTGATAATAATCAACGTGCGCTTATAGAGCAGCTACTTACAGGGCAGAATAAACAACAGGCGTTGGCACAGTTAAAAGATGAACTTGCTGTATTAAATGAATTAATTAGTCAGCAGCAGTTACTTGAAGCCCCTTTACTTGCTCATGGTGAAGTGTGGTCGGCGCGGTTATTGGCCGCTTACCTAAATCAGTTAGGTGTTGATGCGCAAGATGTTGATGCAAGGCAGTTATTTACTCTAAATGATGGTCAGCTTTTACATCAAAAAAACCAACAGCAATGCAGTGATGCGATTAGCAGAACACATATCAACGTAGTAACGGGTTTTATAGCAGCAGATTGCCAAGGTAATACGGTGACATTAGGCCGAAATGGCAGTGATTACAGTGCCACCTTGTTAGCGAGTTATACTTTTGCCAAGCAAGTGTCTATCTGGACAGACACACAAGGTGTATTTAGTACTGACCCTCGTAAAGTTAAAAATGCAGTTAAGTATGCCAAGGTGTGCCGCGAGCAAGCTAACTTATTAGCGCGTTTAGGTAACCCAGTATTGCATGCAAAAACCCTGTCGCCGTTAAAAGACACAGAAATCAAATTAGTGGTAAGAAGTAGCTTTGATTGCGATGCAACGCCAACCGAAGTAGTCAAAGAAGGTTACAGTAAAGCAAAGCGTTTTATTACTACCTTAGATAACATCGATTTATTACGGGTTGATAAACTAAGCGGTGGTGAAGTCGGTGAGCTTAGTCAATTAATTCAACACAGCCTGCACCACTTTACTAAAGATGGCGATACGTACTTATTAGTGCCAGGTCAAAGCACTCACCAAGTTGTAAGCCACTTAGCGGGCCGTGCCAATATTGTCGAGTCTAATTTAAGTGGTTGTGCAGTGGTTGCACCAACGGCTGATGTAATTGCGCTGACAGAGCAAGCAACAGCGCTTTTAAAAGAGCAAAGCATTCATCCTCGTTTTGTACAACAAGACGATAACTATGTGTTGATCTTAAACGATCAGGCAATTGATAGTGATGTTTTAACTCTTCTACATGACAAGCTGGTAAATAAAGGCCAAGAGCTTGCTATTATTGTTGCCGGCCTTGGTAATGTAGGCGAAGTGTTTTTATCGCAACTACAAGCTCAGTTTGCTCGTTTATCTGCTCAGTACAAAGTAAAAGTAGTAGCTCTTTTACGCTCTAAGCAAATGCTTTTTAGTGCTAGTGGTTTAAATACCGAAACATGGCAAGAGCAGTGGCATAATGAAGCGCAAAGCTACGACAAAGCTGAGTTATTAGCACGTATCAATGAGCTAGATTATGAGCACAAAGTGGTGATTGATATCACTGCCAGTGAGGCTTTCAGTCAGTTATATCCTGACTTTGTAGAGCTTAACTGTCATTTGATCAGTGCAAACAAATATGCGGGTACCGCAGAAAATAGCTGGTATCAAAACCTACGCACTAATTTGGCTGAGCGAAACTTGTTGTGGCGTTATAACACCAGTGTGGGCGCAGGTTTACCGATTAACTTTGCTTTAGCTGATTTGCAAAATAGCGGAGACAGCATTAACCGTATTGAAGGGGTATTCTCGGGTACTTTATCGTGGTTATGTAGCAGTTACGATGGCAGCGTGCCGTTTTCAGATTTAGTGCTCCAAGCTCAGCAAATGGGCTATACAGAGCCAGATCCTCGTGAAGATTTATCTGGCCGTGATATGCAGCGTAAACTACTGATTTTAGCGCGTGATCTAGGCCTTGATTTAGAGCTAGATGATATTGCTTTGACACCACTTATGCCTGAACAGCTTGCAGCAGGTAGCTGGCAAGATTTTCTTGCAAACAAACAGCTACTCGATGAATTCATGACAGAAAAAGCAGCGCAAGCTGCAGCTGAAGATAAAGTAGTGCGCTACACCGGTGCTATTACACTCGTTGATGGTAAGGTTCAGGCTCAAGTTGGTTTAGTCAATGTTGGCAAAGATGATGTATTAGCCAGCCTTAAACCGGGCGATAACATTTTTGTGATCAATTCACAGTGGTATACAGATAATGCATTAGTGATCCAAGGCCCTGGAGCGGGTAAAGAAGTCACTGCGGCTGGGGTTCATTCAGACCTATATTGGCTGGTAAATAACCTAAAATAATTTTGCTGATCTTAGTTTAAATAGCTAAGCAAAAAGCGCCCAGAAGGGCGCTTTTTTATGTCTTATAGCAACTTAGTTATTTAGAACAACTCTTCCTCTGTGGTGAGCTTTTCTTCAAATACGTCTGTTGGTTGATCAAGTACGTACTTGGTTGGTGCTGTTCCTTTGATAAAGTATTCAAAACGACTGGTATAGTCATTCTTATGGCTTAAAAGACCTGTTGCTAAGTCGATACGAACCGATACCAAACCTTCAGGAAACTCAATAGGTGCTTCTGGCATGCCATCAAGAGCCGCACGCATAAAGTCGACCCATGCAGGTTGCGCGGTTTTAGCACCCGATTCTGCACCAGAGATTTGTGACTTATCGAGGTTACTATTGTAGGTCGAACGGCCAAGGGCTTTTCCAGGGTTATCAAAACCAACCCATACCGAGGTCATCACATTGCGGTTAAAGCCACTGAACCAGGTATCAACCGAGTCATTGGTGGTACCTGTTTTACCTGCTAGATCACGACGGTCAAGGGCCTGTGCACGCCAACCTGTACCACTCCAGCCTGTTTTGTGAGTCCAGCTACCACCACCCCAAATTGCGCTGTGCATAGCTTGCGAAATTAAGAATGCATTTTGCTTTGAAATGATACGCGGAGCACAACGTGGCGTGCTCACACTTTGTGCTTGATCCAATTGGTTATCATCTAATGATGCAAACTCTGGTGTAACAACTTGCTCTGGTTCATCACAGGCCAGTTCTGGCTCTGTTTTGAATAACACATTACCAGCAGAATCCTGAATTTCAGAAATAAAGTAAGGGGTAATTAAGTGGCCGCCATTGGCGAAAGTACTCATCCCGCGAGCTAGTTCAAGAGGAGTGATTGAGGCACTACCTAGGGCCAATGACTCGCTACGATTAATATCACTATTTAAAAAACCAAACTTAAGTAAGTGATCTGCAGTACGTTCAAGACCTACACCACGTAGTAAACGGACAGAAATTACGTTTTTCGATTGAGCGAGTGCACGGCGAATTCGGATAGGGCCATTATAAACCGCCGGGCTATTCTTAGGGCGCCATGCTACACCTTGACTTTTATCCCATTGATTAATTGGTGCATCGTTAAGAATTGAAGCGAGTGTGTAGCCGTTTTCAAGTGCTGCTGAATAAATAAATGGCTTGATATTTGAACCAACCTGGCGTTTAGCTTGAACTGCGCGATTGTATTGGCTTTGTTCAAAGCTGTAACCACCGACAATGGCTTTAATACGACCATCTTGTGGGTCAAGTGAAACAAGTGCGCTCGATGCTTCTGGCACTTGGCTAAGAATGTAGCTTTCATCTGCATTTTTACGCAGCCAAATTTGCGCTCCCGCTGATAAAATTTCAGTAGCCGTTTTTGGTGCGAAACTTTGACGGTAACGGGTAATATATTTGCGTGCCCATTTTAGACCATCCCACTCAACCGTCACTTGTTCGCCGCTTTTTAATAGCACATCAATTGATTGCTCTGCGACATTAGTGACAACACCAGCTAATAGTGGACCAAACTCTTTGACATCTTTTAATTTAGATAAGATCTCTTCTTGGTTAAGTGGACTTTCGTTTTCACTGTCCCATAACTGAGCCGTAGCACCACGGTAGCCATGGCGCATGTCGTAAGCGTGTAGATTATCAACAATGGCATCTTGTGCAGCTTGCTGAATATTTGAATCAACACTGGTGTAAACTTTAAAACCAGTATTGTAAGCACGCTCATGACCATAGCGTTCAACCATTTCAGCACGCACCATCTCAGAGATATAAGGGGCGTACACTTCAATTTCTGCACCATGGAATTTAGCTGTAATTGGTGCATTGATAGCCTCTTCGTATTCACTCTGTGTAATATACTTTTCGGTATACATACGGCCTAGTACAACGTTGCGACGTGCCTTTGCGCGTACAGGGTTGCGAATAGGGTTAAGGGCTGAAGGAGCTTTAGGTAAGCCAGCGATCATCGCCATTTGCGCTAAAGTAAGCTCATTGAGGTCTTTGCCGTAGTAAACTTGTGCTGCTGCACCAATACCAAAAGCGCGGTTACCTAATTCAATTTTATTTAAATATAATTCGAGGATTTCGTCTTTACTTAATATACTTTCAATATGTAAAGCGATGAAGATCTCTTTGACCTTACGAATGTATGCTTTTTCTCTAGTTAAGAAGAAGTTACGGGCAAGCTGCATGGTTATAGTACTTGCGCCTTGTTTCTTTTCGCCTGTAGATATGAGTACAATGGCTGAACGTACGATACCAATTGGATCGATACCAATATGCTCGTAAAAACGGTTATCTTCTGTTGCTAAAATTGCATCGATTAATGGTTGGGGGATTTGGTCTATTGTAACGGGAATGCGGCGTTTTTCACCGAATTGGTTAATCAATAATCCATCACGTGAGAATACCTGCATAGGTGTCTGTAATTGAACGTCTTTTAGAACCTGTACGCTAGGAATATCAGGTTTAACGTAATAGTATAGACCAACTAAAGTGATTAGTCCTAAAAATGAGCAGATGATAATAAATTGTAAAGTTCGCTTTAATAAAATCACTTATATTTTCCCTAAATGGACTCCCAATTAGAATCGGAGACTGCTAGTATATATTGATTAAAAAATGAATAATATTTTTTCAGATAAAAATTATAACTTGTTTATTATTAAAACAAAGGCCAAGTTGCAAACATGCTAAGTCAGCTATTTAAAAAGCCTTCATCTATGATGGTAGGAATCGACATCGGATCGCACTGTATAAAAGCAGTGTTGTTGCAAGAGACAGACGCAGGTTTGCGGCTTGAAGCGTTAGCTATTGAACCTATGCCTAAAGGCGCTATGTCTGAGCGTTCTATTCAAGACATAGAAGCGATAGGTAATGTTATCGCTAAACTAAAAAGAAAAATTCCTAAATCAGTGCAAACCGCAGCAGTAGCTGTTTCAGGTCAAACTGTAATTACGAAAGTGATTTTTATGGATGTATCATTAACAGATGCTGAATTAGAGTCACAAATTGCCATCGAAGCTGATAGTTTAATCCCATATCCACTTGATGAAGTAAATATCGATTTTGAAAAACTTGCCATCAATGAAGCTGATCCAAGTAAAGTGAATGTTCTTCTCTCTGCTGCGCGAACTGAAAGTGTGCAAGCGCGAGTTGGTGCTCTTGAAACAGCCAACTTAAAAGCTGCGGTTGTCGATGTAGAAACTTATGCGCTAAGTCGAGCAATGGATGTGTATTATCAACAATTACCTAGTGATGCATACAATAAATGTGTCGCTGTGGTTGATATTGGTGCTGTGCTGATGCTTGTTAGCGTTGTACAAGAAGGTGAAACAATTTACACCCGTGACCAAGTATTTGGTGGCGACCAGTATACCAATAGCATTGTTGCGTATTACAACAAAAGCTTTGATGAAGCTGAAATTGGTAAAACTACAGGTGATTTACCACCAAATTATACCTTCGAAGTTTTAGCCCCATTCCAAACTTCATTATTGCAACAAGTTCGTCGTGCAGTGCAGATGTTCTTAACAACCAGTGGTAAAGATCAAGTTGATTACATTGTCCTGACTGGCGGCACTGCTATGATCGAAGGCTTAGATAGGCTCCTAATTGAAGAGCTAGGCATTCACACTGTTGTTGCAGAGCCATTTGCTAACATTGAAATTTCGCCAAAGATTGATCGCAATATGTTGCAGCGTCACCGCACTCAATTTGCGATAGCCACAGGATTGGCATTAAGGAGCTTTTCATCATGCCACATATAAATCTGCTGCCTTGGCGCGAACAACAAAGAAAAGACTCACAAAATAAGTTCGTCACTGTGTTGTTTGGTGTTGTTGTTATTAGCTTCTTAAGTATGTATTTACTAAGTTCTTTTTATGGCGGATTACGCGATGGGCAAAATGTAAAAAATAACTTTTTGAATACAGAAATCGCTTTATTGAACCAACGTATTCGTGAAATTAACGAACTTGATAAGAAAAAAGAAAACTTACAACAGCGTATGCGTCTAATCGAAGAGCTACAAAGTAACCGTAACCTAGGTACACAAATCATGGATGAAGTCGCCAAGATTGTTCCTGCTGGGGTTTATTTAACGAAACTTGAACGTCGTGATGACCGCATTCATGTAATTGGTCGCAGTGAATCAAATAACCGTTTATCTACCATGCTGCGTCAAGTTCAGAGCTCATATTTATTAGAACGACCTATTATGCAAGGTATTGTCGCAGGTGAACAAACCTCAAGATTATTGAGTGACTTTAATATGGATTTTTACGTTAAACCATTTGATCAGATAGGTGAGGCACGCAATGAACCTTGATATCAAAGCGTTAACAGACATAGATTGGAATGAAATTGAGCTTGAAAACATGGGCGATTGGCCTATTGCTGTTAAAGCTCTGTGCTGTGCGTTTGTGGCTGCGCTGGTTTTATACTTTAGTTACAGCTTATTAGTTTCTGACGAAATCGCCAGTTATCACAGTGCCGTAGCCAAAGAAACTGAGCTACGCCAAACATATAAAGCAAAATATGCTATTGCGAGTAATTTAGAGATTTATCGCCAGCAAATGGTTGAGATGGAAGATAAGTTCTCGCAGCTATTAAAGCGCTTACCAACCTCGAACGAGACACCTGGTTTGTTAGACGACTTATCTTACGTTGGCACTACTAGTGGTTTGACATTTTTGAAAATTGGCTGGTTACCTGAAGTTGAAAAAGAGTTTTATACAGAGCTGCCAATTAAAATAGAAGTCGTCGGGACGTACCATGAATTTGGTGAATTTGTTGGTAAAGTTGCTCAGTTACCGCGAATTGTAAGTTTGCATGATTTTACAATCCAAACTCTCGGCAATAATGAACTCACTTTTAGTGTTGTTGCTAAGACTTATCGATATGAAGGGGGCACTAAAAAATGAAAAAGCTTCCCTTAATTATTGCCATGACACTTGTACTTAGCGCGTGTAATGATGATACTTCAGAACAAAAAGAGTTTATTGATCAAGTTAAAGCAAGTACAACACCTAAAGTTGAGCCGATTCCTGAGATCACTAAGTTCGAGCACTTTGCTTATAATGCCGGAAAATTACGTAGTCCATTTGTGGCGCCTAAACCGGAAATTATTCAGAGCAATTTAGTGCAAGTTAAAAACTGCTTACACCCAGACCCTGATCGTGTTCGTCAACCACTTGAAAAATACCCGCTAGATAACCTTGTTATGCAAGGAACTATTGGCCGTGTTGGTAATACGTGGGCGCTGATAAAAGCTGCAGACGATACGCTTTATCGAGTTACTGTAGGTAATTATATTGGTTTGTATCATGGTGAAATTAAACAAGTGCACGACAATTATATAGAATTATTAGAATTAATCCCGGATGGGGCTGGTTGTTGGAAAGAGCGCCTGACTAAGCTAGAAATGTTAGAGGCGGAAACAAATGGTGCAAGTTAATCTTATGAAAGGTAAAAAGAAGATGCATAAAGGAATGGCTTGGTTAAAACACATGCATAAATTCATGTTAGCTGCATTAGCCTTAATTTTGACGCAGACAGCAATCGCTGCCCCTTTACTGTATGACGTACGTTATAACCCGCTAATGAAAGGCGAAACACAATTACAGCTAGTATTTGATGAAGCGCTAACATTTGAACCAAAAGTTCAGGTATATAACGCCCCTGCTCGTATTGAAATGCTTTTCAGCAATGTAGGTGTTGATAATGAAGTGCGTGATGTGCCAGTTAACCAAGCAGGTATCCAGCATGTAACCAGCACCTTGACCGCAGACGGTTTAAAAGTTGTTGTAACGTTAGATAAGCTAAAAATTTATAAAACAATGGCGAAAGACAATATCGTTACTTTGCATGTTTCAGATAACCCAATCGCAACGGATGATTCAGCGGATGGACTGACAGCGTCTAGCAACTTTATTAATACAGTACAGTCGATTGATTTTCGCCGTGGTGAGAAAGGCGAAGCTCGCCTGTTAGTTTTTTTACAAGATACGCAAGCAGCAATTGATGTTCATGAGAGTGGCGGCAAAATTATTGCTGAGTTCCACCACACTGATATTTTAGACGACTTATTGTATCAATTAGATGTGATGGATTTTGGTACGGTTGTAAGTAACATCGAAACCTTCAAAGAAGGTAATATGACGCGCATTGTGGTTGAGCCAAATGCAGCGTTTAAGTTTACTCACCAACAAATTGAAAATATCTTTACGCTAACTGTTGAAAAAGATGATACACAGCGTGCCTACCTCGAAGGCGGTATTGAATATCAAGGTCGCCCAATGAGCCTTAACTTCCAAGATATTCCAATTCGCTCTGTGCTACAGATTATTGCGGGCTATAACGAGTTTAATTTAGTAACCAGTGACTCAGTTACAGGCAATATCACATTGCGTTTAGATGGTGTTCCTTGGGATCAGGCACTTGATGTTGTGCTTAAAATTAAAGGTCTTGATAAGCGCATGGACGGTACTATTTTGATGGTTGCACCATCAGAAGAGCTTGCCGCACGTGAAGCAAAAGAGCTTAAGGCAAAACAGCAAGTTGAGGATTTAGAGCCACTTTACAGTGAATATATCCGCCTTAACTATGCTAAAGCAGAAGAGTTTGCTGACTTATTGAAAACAGACACCAACAGCATTATTTCTGCGCGAGGCAGTGTGTCTGTTGATAAACGTACTAATACCTTACTTATCAAAGATACAGCGAAAAGCATTGAAAGCGTGCGCCGTATGGTGGAAACCTTAGATATTCCTGTTAAGCAAGTGGTGATTGAATCACGCATGGTAACAGTGAATGATAATGTGCAAGAAGACTTAGGTGTGCGCTGGGGTATAAGCGATGTAGGTAGCGACGGTGCTATCTCTGGCACATTAGAGGGCGCTGGTGGCATGTTTGGTGCTGGCTCTTACGATAATATCCCAAGTATTTCTGACCGCTTAAATGTTAACTTACCGGTTTCTAGCCCAGCGGGTAGTATTGGTGTTCAAGTAGCTAAATTAGCTAACGGCACAATATTAGATTTAGAGTTAAGTGCCCTTGAAGAAGAAAACCGTGGTGAGATTATCGCAAGTCCTCGTATTACGACGGCTAACCAACAAAAAGCCCGTATTGAGCAAGGTACTGAGATCCCTTACGTTGAAGCAGCATCAAGTGGTGCAACGACAGTAACCTTCAAAAAAGCAGTATTGAGCTTAGAAGTAACGCCACATATCACCCCTGATAACAAAGTGATTTTAGATCTCGTTATCACGCAAGACACGCGTGGTGATACAGTACAAACACCAACAGGTTCTGCTGTAGCAATTAATACCCAAGAAATTCAAACTCAGGTATTAGTAGAAAATGGCCAAACTGTGGTGCTTGGTGGTATCTTCCAACAGCAAATCGTTAACTCAACTAAGAAAGTACCTCTGTTAGGCGATATTCCTTACTTAGGAGTATTGTTCAAAAGTACGAGTGAATTTAACGAGAAGAAAGAGCTGTTAATCTTTGTAACACCAAAAATTCAAATCGATTAAGTGATTTTTTCTTAAGCAACGAGCAATTAGCATGTTTAATTGCTCGTTATCTAGCTTTTTATGCTAATTGACTTGAAATACCCAAGCAATTACTGAGATAATCCCCTCCTTAATTTTGGGGCCAGGTCGTTAGGCGGGGTTTTATTTCAAATTTTAGAGTTCGTTTGTACTAAAAAGATATGGCTGAGAAACGTAATATATTTCTAGTGGGCCCTATGGGGGCTGGCAAAAGCACAATTGGTCGTCACATTGCTGACCAATTACACCTTGAATTTTTCGATTCAGATCAAGAGATCGAGCGTCGTACTGGAGCAGACATTGCTTGGGTATTCGATCTTGAGGGTGAAGAGGGCTTTCGACTTCGTGAAGAAACTGTAATTTCAGACCTAACTGAGATGCAAGGTATTGTTCTTGCTACTGGTGGTGGTTCTGTGATCAGTAAAGAAGTGCGTAACAAGCTATCAGCTCGCGGTATCGTTGTATACCTAGAGACACCAATCGAAAAGCAAGTTGCACGCACGCAGCGCGACAAGCGTCGCCCATTATTGCAAACAGAAGAAGCACCGCGTGATGTATTAGAACGCTTAGCTGAAGAACGCGAACCGTTATACAAAGAAGTTGCTGATTTTGTTGTCCGCACTGATGAGCAAAGCGCGAAAGTTGTTGCTAATCAAATCATCGAGAAATTAGATTTTTAAAAACCAATAATAAAAAGGAAACTAGCTATGCTTGAATTAACAGTTAATTTGGACGAGCGAAGTTATCCTATTTATATTGGTCAATCTGCTCTTAAAGAGACTGGTCGGCTACGCGAGCACATCGGCGATTGTCGACCTATCATTATCACCAACGACACCATTGCACCTTTATATCTTGATGATGTAATGACGTCTTTGGCTGATCTTAACCCGTTATCTTTTACCATCCCTGATGGCGAACAATATAAATCACTTGAGTGGTTTGAAAAGATATCGGCGTTCTTACTTGAACATAACTGTGGTCGTGATACTTGCCTTATTGCCTTAGGTGGCGGTGTTGTAGGTGATCTAACGGGTTTTGTTGCTGCATGTTATCAGCGTGGCGTGCCTTTTATTCAAGTACCAACTACCTTGCTTTCTCAAGTGGATTCATCGGTTGGTGGCAAAACGGCAGTAAACCATCCACTTGGTAAAAACATGATTGGTGCGTTTTACCAACCACAAGCAGTATTTATCGATACGCAATCACTTCATACTTTACCTGAGCGTGAATTCGCAGCAGGTATGGCTGAAGTAATTAAATACGGCCTCATTTACGACACAGAGCTATTTGCTTACCTAGAGCAAAATATCGCTAATCTTAAATCACTTGATGAGCAAACATTGCAGCATGTGATTTACCGTTGTTGTGAAATCAAAGCCTTGATTGTTGCGCAAGATGAAAAAGAAGCAGGTCTACGCGCCTTACTTAACCTAGGGCATACCTTTGGTCATGCTATCGAAGCACAAATGGGTTACGGTAACTGGCTACACGGCGAAGCCGTTGCGGCAGGTATGGTGCTGGCAGCACGCCTTGCACATACCCGTGATGACTTAACTACTGCAGAAGTTGAACGCATTGTTAAATTGATTGCTGAGTATGATTTACCAGTCGATATTCCGGCAGAAATGACAAGCGAGCAGTTTTTAACGCACATGCGTAAAGATAAGAAAAACAAAAAAGGTACGATTCGCTTTATTCTACCTACTCAATTTGGTCAATGTGCGCTGGTAAGTGATGTTACTGATCAGCAGGTTTGTGATTTAATAGCGCGCTAATGCAATCGCAAATATTGCCTAGCCGTGCTGCGCTAGTTGATCGAATCGCTCTGCAGTTTGAATATGGGCAAAATCTAATTTGCTTACTTGGCCCGTCAGGCCTTGGTAAAAGCTATTTATTAGAAACCTTCATTACTGATAAATACCTCGACTTTAATAAAGCGTTTGTTCAGTTGTCTGGAAAAATGACCGACCAACAGTTTATGACTGAACTGTTAGAACAAAGCTTTAGCAATCCGCTAATTGATCATTCTTTAAGTTTGTCTGAAAACTTCTATCAACTCTATAAGCAACAGCCTTGTGGTGATTGTTTATGGGTGATTGATGGAGGGCGTCATTTATCTGAAGAGTTAATTCAGCAATTAGAAATTCTTGCCAAGCAAAGCCCGAGCACGTTATACATATTGATTGCATCACAATCGGTCGGCCAGTTTAGCCAAGCGGTCGAAATTCACCTTGAAGCGCTTAACTTGAGCGAAAGTAAGCAACTTATGCGTTGGTTTTTCGATAACCTCCCTGTTGAAGAAGACCCAGTTTTTCGCACATTTTTACAAGAAGCGCATGGTAACCCTGCCTTATTGCTAGCTTGGCAGCCTGAACAGCAAACTGCGGATATTCGTACACCCGAGAAAAGCTATAAACTGCTTTATTTAATTTTGCTCTTAATCACAACCATGCTGTTGATCATTGGCTTTTTATATAAAGCTGATATGACCGAGTGGTGGAAAGCACATTACCAACAAGATACAACAAGCTCTGTGGCAACAGCATTACCTGCAGAAGCAGTAGTTAATGGCCCTGAGCTCGTTACAGAGCAAGCTCAAGATGGGCCTCAAGCCGAGCAGCAAGTTGATACTAATGATGATGACAACACGACTCATGCAGCTAATTTACCAGCTGGTAGCTCTGACAATAAAAAACCTGAAAATGAAAACCATAACAATAACGTGGCTGCGATTGTTGATAGCCTCTTGCCAGCAGAGCCAGTTACACAAGAGACTGAGCAACCAACGACAGATGAAGTTGTAGCAGCCATTATCAGCGATGCTGAGCAAGCTGAGTCTGCAATTGAAGCAGAGCAGCCATTAGTGGGGAATGCGTGGTATTTGTCTCAGCCAGACGACAATTTTGTAATCCAATTACTAGCGGTCACTAAGCAAGAGATCAGTGATAAGTTTATTAATGAAAATGGCTTGCAAGGGCAGGTAAATACTTACCAAAGCTTACGGAGCGGTAAGCCGTGGTGGATTGTCACTTATGGCAGTTATGCCACACTGAATGAGGCTAAGAAGGGCATAACAACACTTTCTGATAATGTGCGTAAAAATCAGCCGTTTTATAAAAAAATAAGTAAAATTAAGCAAGAAATCGCTTCACTAAATCAGTAAATTAAAACTGATTAGTGTAAAATCGCGCAACACCGAATTGAAGTTAAGAGCAGATGCAGCAAAAGACCAGAGCCTTCCTTAAATGGGCGGGTGGAAAATACAGCCTAGTTGAAGATATTCGTACCCGCTTAAAGCAAGCGAGTATGGATGCTGACACCTTAGTTGAACCTTTCGTTGGTGCTGGCTCTGTATTCCTCAATACTGATTTTAAGCATTATATTTTAAATGATATTAATGCGGATCTGATCAACCTGTACACCGAGCTAAAGCGAACGCCTGACGAATTTATTAGCGATGCAAAAAAACTATTTGTAGAGCTCAATAACCATCCTGAAGCCTATTATGAGTACCGTGTTCAGTTTAATCAGAGCAGCGATGTGTATGAGCGCGCAATTTTATTCTTATACATGAATCGTCATGGTTATAACGGTCTGTGCCGCTACAATCTTAAAGGTATTTTTAACGTTCCTTTTGGTAAATATAAGCGCCCGTATTTTCCTGAAAAAGAAATGCACTTCTTTGCTGAAAAAGCCCAGCAAGCAACCTTTACGTGTTTAGGTTATGACGAGGTCTTTAAGCTTATTCCTAATAATGCGGTTGTGTATTGCGACCCACCTTATGTGCCTTTGAGTAAAACAGCATCATTTACTTCTTACGCTAAAGGCGGTTTCAATTTAGATGATCAAGCAAACTTGGCGAATTTAGCTGAGCAAGCAGCATTCGAAAATAACACGCCGGTACTTATTTCTAACCACGATACAGTGTGGACTCGTAAAATTTACAGCCAAGCATCACTGGATGAAATTCAGGTAAAACGCACGATTAGCCCGAAGGGCGGTTCACGCAATAAAGTGAATGAGCTAATGGCTATGTATTTAGCACCAAAGAAACGGTGAAATAAATCGCTGCGACAAACAGGCTGAATAAAACGAGGGCAATGACGATAATAGTACTGAGCGAATGCTCTTTAAAGTCAGCTTGACGCTTATTTTCTGATTGCACACCAAAAAATGCCGCAAAGACACTTTGTAATGCACTAATGAATTTGTTCATGCGATTTAGAACTTAGAACCTAAACCGCTAACTTTCTTTGACTCTTCACTACTTGTTAATAACTCAAGTAAATCAAGATAATGGAACTGAGCGCTGCGGCTATCACCCGTTAACCAAGAAAACCATCCTGTTTCTTGTTCTGCTTTCATACATTGAGCAGAAGATGATGATGCGTTAAGCGTATTGCATGAGCAGCCAGACGCCGCTGCTAAAAAGTCGTCTTCATCAGCAGATGAAAAAGATACAAACGCAGCAACCGTAAGTGCGGACGCGATTAAGATCCCTATTTTAAAAGCACGCATGAGAATAACCCTTGTTTGTGTTATTTAGACAAGCATACATAACAATTGCTCAAATAACAAACTTAATTACGGCTGAATTAAATAAAAATTTAATAAAATTAGTCTTTTAAAGTAAATTTTATGTTTATATTTTGTTTCATTTAAATGCATTTATGCAAGCAGCTGAATAGAACGATTGTTCAATTTTTGATTAAATTTACATTAATTCAATAAGCTAAAAGGATTAGCCTTGAGTAATAGCGTTTTAACAGTTAGCTGTGGTGTTTTAATCAGCTGTCGATTGGGTTACATTATGCGCTCTTCTTGCAGTCGCAAATTATGATGGAATCTCTCATGTTGGAAACATTACAAAAGTATTTAATAGCCCCTTCTATTTTATCAGCTGACTTTGCCCGTTTAGGTGAAGATGTTGATCGTGTACTCGCAAGTGGGGCAGATGTTGTACATTTTGATGTGATGGATAACCATTATGTGCCAAACCTAACCTTTGGCCCAATGATTTGTAAAGCACTGCGCGATTACGGTATTACAGCCCCGATAGATGTGCATCTTATGGTTAAGCCTGTCGATCGCCTAATTCCCGACTTTGCTGAAGCAGGCGCTTCTATTATTAGCTTTCATCCAGAAGCTAGCGAGCATATTGACCGTACCTTGCAACTTATAAAAGACAGTGGTTGCCAAGCAGGGCTTGTATTTAATCCTGCAACCAGCCTTAGCTACCTTGAGCATGTGCTCGATAAAGTTGATGTAGTGCTATTAATGTCGGTTAACCCTGGCTTTGGCGGCCAAAGCTTTATTCCTCATACCCTCGAAAAGCTTCGTCAAGCGCGTAAAATTATTGATGACTCAGGTCGCAATATTCGTTTAGAAGTTGATGGTGGCGTTGGTGTTGATAACATTGCTGAAATTGCAGAAGCGGGCGCTGATATGTTTGTTTCAGGCTCAGCGATTTTCAATCAACCAGATTACAAAGCGGTTATCGATGCGATGCGCAGCGAGCTTGCAAAGGTTGAGTCATGAAATACGATGCGGCATTTTTCGATTTAGATGGCACCTTAGTCGACAGTGTTTATGATTTATACATTGCGATGAATCTGACTCTAACTGACCTCGCATTTCCGGTTGTTACACAAAAGCTAGTTGAGAGCTGGGTAGGTAATGGCATAGAAACACTTGTAAAGCGTGGTTTAAGTGGCGATATGCAAATCAGTGAGCATTTAGATGAAGCCCTTACTGAGCGTGCAATTAATTTGTTTTATCAGCACTATGACCAAGTTGTAGGTGACTACAGTGCGCTTTATCAACATGTAGAAACTGGGCTTGCTGCACTTGCTGGTATTCCTAAAGTGGTGATCACCAATAAGGCACGTCGTTTTACCGAAAAGTTACTTGATAAGCTTTCACTGACTAGTCATTTTCAGTTGATTGTATGTGGTGATGATATGGCAAAGAAACCATCACCTGAGCCTTTACTATTTGCTTGTCAGCAATTAGATGTCAGCCCAGCCAAAGCGGTTATGATAGGCGACTCAAAAAGTGATATTTTGGCAGCAAAAGCTGCTAAGGTTGATGTTGTCGCACTCAGTTATGGCTATAACCAAGGTGAAAACCTCGCTGATTTCAATCCAGAGTACCTCTGCGAGAATTTCTTAGATATAATACCCGTTCTTACCCAAAGGTAAGTGCATTTTAATTTCGTCTTTTTAGTTTAGTAAAAATATAAAGGAACATCATGAGTAAACCAGTAGTGTTAAGTGGCATTCAGCCAACCGGTGGTATGACAATAGGCAACTATGTTGGCGCTATTAACCAGTGGCTTAAGCTACAGGAAGACCACGAAAGTTTCTTTATGTTAGTAGATTTACACGCCATTACTGTACGCCAAGATCCTGAGCAGCTACGCTCGCGCGTGCTTGACGGTATTGCGCTTTATGCTGCATGTGGTATCGACCCAGAAAAAGCGGCGTTATTTGTACAATCTCAAGTGCCAGAACATGCACAGCTTAGTTGGGTTTTAAACTGTTACGCTCAAATGGGTGAGCTTAACCGTATGACGCAGTTTAAAGATAAGTCTTCTAAGCATGCGAATAACGTTAATGTGGGCTTGTTCTCTTACCCTGTACTGCAAGCTGCAGACATCTTGTTATACCAAGCAGATCAAGTGCCAGTGGGTGAAGATCAAAAGCAACACCTTGAATTGACACGTGATATCGCAACACGTTTTAACAACCTATACGGTGACGTGTTCAAATTACCTGAGCCTTACATTCCTGAGTTTGGCGCGCGTGTAATGAGCTTACAAGATCCGCTCAAGAAAATGTCTAAATCAGATGAAAATCCAAACGGTTACATCATGTTATTAGATGAGCCGAAGAAGATTGAAAAGAAACTGAAGAAAGCTGTAACCGATTCAGACGAGCAAGCTCGTATCTACTTTGATCGTGAAGAAAAACCAGGTGTATCAAACCTACTTACTTTATTATCAGTCGCAACTAAGCGCTCAATTGAAGACTTAGTGCCTGAATATGAAGACAAAATGTATGGTCACCTGAAAAAAGACACTGCAGCAGCGGTCGTTAATATGATTGAGCCAATCCAAGCGCGCTTTAAAGAAATTCGCGAAGATCAGTCACTACTTGATAGCATTATGAAGTCAGGTGCTGAAAAGGCGAGTATTCGCGCTGAAAAAACATTAAAAGCAGTCTACGATGCGGTAGGTTTTATTCCTCGCCCGTAAGCTTGCACAAATTATTGAAATAAAAATACCGCTATAAAGCGGTATTTTTTTATTAAAAACTCAGCACAATTAAAACAGTAAACAAGCAGATAAGTGCGGCAGCGGTTTTGTCTGTTTTTTCCATTTTTTTACTCCTCATCAGCGCTCAACTGTGCAATCACGTAGCCTTTACTTTCTAACAAGGCTAATAGGCTATCTTCACCGGCCAAATGAGCAGCGCCAACAAGTACCAACTCTTTTTGCTGATCAGTAAAGTAATCCTCAATATGATTAAGCCAATTCAAATTACGTTGCTTAATGAGTATTTGGTAGGTGAGGGGATCATGTTGTTTTAATGGCATGATAGTTAGCTCATTCATTGCGTGCATATCGCCATTGCGCCATGCATCAAGCATTGCACTGTAAAGCGCTTGGTAACTTGATACTTGAGCTAACTGTGACTGAATAAAGGCATCTTCGTCTTGGCTGCCTAATTGCTTAAAAAGGTGTAATTGAAATGCCAAGGTTTCGAGGAAAGCTAATTCTTTGCTGTCTTGTTTGGCTCGCTTTGCGAAATAGCTATCAACACCTTCACCGAAAAGCTGTTGCTTTTGTAGTTCTAGCGACATCATCAGCAAGCTCACCATAAAAGGGCGAAAGCTGTCGAGTTCGCTAAGTTGCATATCGTATTGAGTAAGCTGTGCTTCTAATTGTTTTTTTACTGTTGCAGAGAGCTTACTACTTAATGTTTCACCAGTTTGGTAGCTTAGTGCTTTAAGCATAGTAAGTTGTGCTGAGCTATTACTTGGCGCTGGCATATCGGCTTCAAGTACTAGGGTATCGGCTTGTTTATATGCTTGATTAAATTCGGCCGGTAGCGGTAGTTCCTTGGTCGGTAAAACATGAATTGACCCGGCAATGTAAATAAATTCATCACCTTTACTTACCTGCCAAACGGCACTTTTTGCATTACAAATACTCGTTGTTAACAAGCATGATGCAGCAATTGTTGAGAGCAGTAATTGAGTTAGTTGTTTCATTCTTTTAGCCTGTTAATTGAAAAAGCTTGCCCAATGTTCTGGGCAAGCAGGGCATTACTTGTTGAGTTTTAACTCAATTTGATGGTCAACTTTTTTGTTCATTTGCTCGATAGAAACCTCGATAGATATCTCAAGATGTTGTTCTAATTTTTGAGTATCTTGGCTATTAAATAAGGGGTTTGGCAGTGTAACAACAAGCGTGCTTACTGCGAGTATCGACACTATTTTTAAAGCTGAGTTGCTCATAACTTTATTCTCTTAATTGGTTGATTAGTTTTATCAGCGAAGCAAAGTTGGTTGGTGGCCCGTTGATGGAAACTACAATAGCGAGGAAAGTTGCTTGAGTCGCTTATCTAGTTCTAAGCGATTTATATATAAGGTTTTAAAATGTTAACTTAAATATTTTCAATAGTTTAAGTGTAATTCTTATGAGAGGAAATAAGGTTTTAAATCATTTTATTTTTGTGTTTTTGCCTATTGATGATAATTTGAATGTAGCAAATAGGAGCTTGGAGGCTTTGATATGGGTTTTAAAGTAAAACATTATGCGGCTAAAACTGTACCTGCGAATAGCTCATTAGAATGGGAGCTAATTTTAACCGAACTGATTATTGGTAGCCTTTGTGCTGCATTCGCAAAGATCGGCTATGATGCTACTATGTTACTTATTTTTATACCTAATTTAGTAATCGCCTTAGTTTGCTTTGGTTTTATTGGGCTTTCGATATTTCATTTCATAAGAGAAAAACGCAGTAAGCCAAGTGAGTAGTATAGATTGCTGCGCTATTTTTCTACAGGGGTAACGCCTGGCGAGTCACAAGCAATGACTTCAAATCGATAGCCATACTCAGCATGGTGATCAGGGGTTACTTGCACTATTTCGTAATCATTCAGCTCAACGGCTTTACTGTTTTCTGCTTTTAAACAGCGTGAATAGCTATCGGCTTCAAAGCTGTAAGCAAACATCGCAATTAAACGTTTGCTACGCTCAAAGTAACCTTTGGTATCTAGAAACTGACGAAGGTTTTCGGCGGTTTCACTGTCACCTTCTATATTGACGTCTTGGTTAGGGGTTGAGTTTTGTGTACTTTCAGGAAGTTGTTGTTCGAGTTTTTCACCGAGTTGTTCGACTGCTTTTTGCTGCTCTTCACCTGATTCTTTAGCAATAACTTTGCTATCTAAAAAGGTGCTAACCATATTATCGAGTACTTCTTCAGGTGGCTTATCATCAAGGAACGAAATTAGGTTAATAAAGACCACTGACGCTAAAACAAAGCGCACGATGGCAGTTAACAGTGGTGAATAGCTTTGACTAATAAACTTAACTCGCTCAGAGCCAAATGGCTTTATTAGCAATAAAACAAAGATATAGAAGGGTAAAAAAAGTTGAAATAACAATAAAGTACCTAAGGTTATTCCCATTGCCCAAGGGGGTAAATATAACAGGGTTGCAAAGTTATGGGTGTAGTTAAAATGACTGGAAGACACATGAGTTACATCATTAACTATGCCGCTCGCACCAGCTAATACAAAATTAGCGATACTGGCATAGAAGATTAAAATCAGTGCTTTGCCGGCAAGAGAGTGCCAAAGTTGGTTAAACTTAGGCCAAAACTCAATAACAAGCGCAATAATGGTGATGGTGGCACTTAACCAGCCCGATTGCAGAACAATCAGGCTGCTTAATGCTAAAAGATAGAGCTTTTGTGCGGTACTTAAGTTAAACCAAATGGCTTGTAATCGTTCGACCAGCCTCGTTTTATGAGGCTGCCAGCTCCGTTGCTGTTGTTGAAACTGTTTATTAGCGCGCCATTTTGCAATTTTTAAATACCTACGCACGCAATATCCTTTTTATAGTAGTGGTTTTAAGTACCTTCCTGTGTGTGAACGCTCACAGTCGGCAACGTCTTCAGGTGTACCAGAAATTAAAATTTCACCACCGCCAGAGCCACCTTCTGGGCCTAAGTCGACAATCCAGTCTGCGGTTTTGATCACATCAAGGTTATGCTCAATAACAACAATGGTATTACCGTGATCGCGTAAGCGGTGAAGTACTACTAATAATTGCTGAATATCAGCAAAGTGTAAACCCGTAGTTGGTTCATCAAGGATATATAAGGTTTTACCGGTATCGCGTTTTGAAAGTTCACGAGCCAGTTTCACACGCTGCGCTTCACCACCCGAGAGAGTAGTAGCAGCTTGACCTAAGCGAATATACGACAAGCCTACATCCATTAATGTTTGCAGTTTACGTGCAATAGCCGGAATTTTATCAAAGTAGTCACGGGCATCTTCTACGGTCATTTCGAGTACTTGGTGAATGTTTTTACCTTTGTACTGTACTTCAAGGGTTTCACGGTTGTAGCGTTGACCTTTACATACATCACAAGGTACATACACATCAGGTAAAAAGTGCATTTCTACCTTGATCACGCCATCACCTTGGCAGGCCTCACAGCGACCACCTTTAACGTTAAAGCTAAAACGACCGACCTTATAGCCACGTGAACGGGCTTCTTGAGTACCCGCAAATAGCTCACGAATACCGGTAAAAATGCCGGTGTAAGTGGCAGGATTTGAACGCGGAGTACGGCCAATAGGGCTTTGGTCAATATCAATCACTTTATCAAAATGATCTAGACCCTTGATTGACTTATACGGTGCCGCTTCTGCGGTCGTTGCGCCATTTAACTCGGTATGAGCCAGTTTAAATAAAGTGTCGTTGATAAGCGTCGATTTACCTGAGCCTGATACACCTGTGATACAGGTCATTAAGCCAAATGGAATACGTAAATCAACGTTCTTTAAGTTGTTACCTGTGGCACCAAATAACTCAAGCCATTTGTCGTTGGTTTGATGGCGAGCCTCCGGTACTTCAATTTTCTTCTCACCAGAGAGGTACTGACCCGTGATTGAATCTTTACTGGCTAGAATATCGTCATGGGTACCTTGTGCAATAACATGGCCGCCATGAACACCGGCACCCGGGCCGATATCGATAATATGATCGGCAGCGCGAATAGCATCTTCGTCATGCTCAACCACAATGACGGTGTTGCCTAAATCGCGTAAGTGAATAAGGGTTTTTAGTAGGCGGTCGTTATCGCGTTGGTGCAAACCAATTGATGGTTCATCCAATACGTACATAACACCAACAAGACCTGCACCGATTTGACTCGCTAAACGAATACGCTGCGCTTCACCACCAGACAGGGTATCGGCACTTCGCTCAAGTGATAAATAATTAAGGCCTACATTAATTAAGAAAGATAAACGGTCGCGAATTTCTTTGAGAATTTTTTCGGCAATTTGGGCGCGCTGACCAGTTAGGTTCAAGCCATCAAAAAATGCCATGCTTTCACCAATACTCATCGTGGTGATGGCTGGCAGGTTTGTTTGGCCAATAAATACGTGGCGAGCTTCTTCGCGTAATCGAGAGCCATGACAGCTCGGACACGCTTGGCTTGTTTGGTATTTAGCAAGCTCTTCGCGCACTGAGTTTGACTCGGTTTCACGGTAGCGGCGATTCATATTATTTAAAACGCCTTCAAACTCATGGTTACGCGTAATTAAATCACCACGGTCGTTACGATAGTTAAAGGCAACTTTAGTTTTACCTGAACCTTCAAGAATCACCTTTTGCGCTTCTTTACTAAGTTCTTGGAAAGGCACTTCTAGGTCAAATTTATAATGCTCTGCGACTGCTTGCAGCATTTGGAAGTAATAAAAGCTACGTTTGTCCCAGCCTTTAATAGCACCACCCGATAAGCTTAGTTCTGGGTTTTGCACAACACGGTTTGGATCAAAATACTGACGCACACCTAAACCATCACAGCTTTGACACGCACCCGCAGGGTTGTTAAACGAGAATAAACGCGGCTCAAGTTCACTCATGGCATAGCCACACGTTGGGCAGGCAAAATTAGCAGAAAACAGCATGTCTTCGCTGAGTGAATCGTCCATTGCCGCTACATGGGCAATACCACTTGATAGCTCAAGTGCCGTTTCGAATGATTCAGCTAAACGCTGTTGCTGACCATCTTTTACTTTAAAGCGGTCAACCACAACCTCGATAGTATGCTTTTTATGAAGCTCAAGGGTCGGTGGATCTGATAAGTCACAGACTTCGCCATCGATACGGGCGCGAATGAAGCCTTGGCTTGCGAGTTGCTCAAGCAGCTTAACGTGCTCACCTTTACGATCTTTTACCACTGGTGCTAATAGCATTAGCTTACTACCTTCTGGCAGAGCTAAAACCGTATCGACCATTTGGCTGATAGTTTGTGCGGCAAGTGGCAAGTCGTGAGTAGGGCAGCGTGGCTCACCTACACGGGCAAATAATAAACGAAGGTAATCGTAAATCTCGGTAATAGTACCGACCGTTGAACGCGGGTTATGTGACGTTGATTTCTGTTCGATAGAGATAGCTGGTGATAAACCTTCGATGTGATCAACATCGGGTTTTTCCATTAGCGATAAGAACTGTCTTGCATACGCTGACAGTGATTCAACATAACGACGTTGCCCTTCTGCGTACAAAGTATCAAACGCTAAAGACGATTTCCCTGAACCAGATAGGCCAGTGATAACTATCAGCTTATCACGGGGAATGGTTAGGCTGATGTCTTTTAAATTGTGCGTACGGGCGCCTCGGACTTCAATGTTTTCCATGCTATCTCGTTTTATTACCTAATTATTTTTTCAGTATCTCATAATACGCGATAAGATTAATCCTTGATCAAAGAAAAAATCATCACTTACAGGTGATTATTTAGTTTTCGCTTGTGGTAGAATCCACGCTCAAATTTTAATAGACAGCAAGATCAGTAATTCATGACAGCATCTTCACTCAACTCTCGAGAAAAACGCGCTGCCGTTTCGTTGGCGAGCGTCTTTGCATTTCGTATGCTTGGCCTATTTATGCTGATGCCAGTATTGGCGATTTATGGTCAGCAATTAGAAGGGTTTTCGCCGCTTTGGATTGGCTTTGCTATTGGTGCTTATGGTTTAACGCAAGCCGTGCTGCAAATTCCTATGGGTTGGTTGTCTGATAAAATTGGTCGTAAAAAAGTGATTATTGGTGGCCTTTGTGTGTTTGCACTTGGCTCTGTTATTGCGGCAACCGCTGAGTCTGTGCAAATGGTTACGCTAGGGCGTGCACTACAAGGCATGGGGGCAATTGCCAGTGCCTTATTGGCGCTTGCTTCTGATTTAAGCCGTGATGAACAACGTCCGAAAGTTATGGCCGTTATTGGTATGTGTATTGGTATGAGCTTTGCCATTGCTATGCTACTAGGGCCAATTGTTGCTGCATCGTGGGGAGTTGCTGGAGTATTTTGGCTTACTGCAGGACTGGCCATTTTAGGTATTTTAATTGTGTTGTTTTTAGTGCCAAATGCTGTCAATAAGGCGCCAAAAGGTGACACACTTGCTACCCTTGATGATATTAAGCAACTAATTAAACACCCACAATTAGCACGCCTTGATTTTGGTGTGATGCTGCTTCATCTTACATTAACTACCGTATTTGTAGCCTTACCGGGCCAGCTGATAAAAGATGGCTTAGTCGCAGACCACCATTGGTATTTATATATCCCTGTACTGTTTTTAGCGTTTTTCTTAATGGCACCAATGATGATTGTGGCTATTCGTAAAGAAAAAGAAAAACAAGCCTTTATTGGCTCAATCGCGCTGCTTGTTTTAAGTATGCTCGCGATGTCGTTATGGGTTGATTCGGTGATTGGCATCGGTATTTGTATGTTGGTTTACTTTATTGCTTTTAACTTTTTAGAAGCAACCATGCCTGCACTTGTTTCGCGTATTGCCCCTGCAAACCAGAAAGGTTCTGCGATGGGAGTATTTTCATCTACGCAGTTTTTTGGTGCCTTTTTAGGTGGTTTATTAGGGGGTTACGTTGCTCAAGCATTAAGTGCGCAAGCAGTGTTTGCGGCGGCGGCACTTGTTGGGGTAATATGGCTTATCCTTGCTTGGAATATGCAAGTCCCACCAAGAAGTAAAATAATTAGCTTAATGACTGAATTAAGTTCAGAGCAGCAGGCACAAGCGCTTGCTTCTCGTCTTGTTGCTTTACCGGGCGTAATTGAAGCAACGGTTGTCTGTGATGAAAATCGCAGCTATTTAAAGATTAATGATAAAGAATTTGACCTAGACCAAGCACGCAAAGTGGCTGGTTTAATCTAACGTTTTATAGGAGAAGTTCCATGGCACGCGGTGTGAACAAAGTTATCTTGGTTGGTAATTTAGGCCAAGATCCAGAAGTACGTTATATGCCTAATGGCAATGGCGTAGCGAATATCAGCATTGCTACGACAGATAGCTGGAAAGATAAAAACACAGGGCAAATGCAAGAGCGTACTGAATGGCACCGTGTTGTGTTATTTGGCAAACTAGCAGAAGTTGCTGGTGAGTATCTTCGTAAAGGTTCACAAGTGTACATTGAAGGTCGTTTACAAACGCGTAAATGGACTGACCAATCAGGCCAAGAAAAATACACCACAGAAATCGTGGTAGACATGGGCGGTCAAATGCAAATGTTAGGCGGTCGTGGTGAGCAGCAAGGTGGTGGCTATCAAGGTGGTCAATCACAAGGCGGTTACCAAGGTGGTCAACAACAAGGTGGCGGTTACGGCGGTGGTGCACAGCAATCACAAAGTAATAATAGCTATGCTCCACAGCAACAGTCTGCGCCAGCACAGCAGCAACAGCGTCCACAACAGCAATCTGCACCACAACAACAAAGCAATAACCAATATGGTGGCGGTTATGGTCAGCAGCAAAGCAGCGCACCTCAACAAGGCGGTTTTGCTCCTAAACCACAAAATGCACCACAAGGCGGCGCATCAAACCCAATGGAACCACCAATCGACTTTGATGACGATATTCCGTTCTAAATGATATACAAAACTATGTAATTAGTTTTTAAGAAGCCCTGCATTAGCGGGGCTTTTTTATGTGCGAGAGTTAATGCTTAACCTAATACCAACCCGCAATAATACTTAATCATTTTGAGGGATTAAACCTGTCGCTAACTGCGTTAAAAATTTCTCATTTAGAACAACTAAATAACGAAATTTTTGCCTTGTTATCAACGAGGTTTTATTGCCTCAAAATAGACTACTTAATTAAGCGGATTGGTATAAAAACAATTTGATAGGCTGAATTGGCTATATTCAAAACCTGGTCTAAGTTTATAGAACCTTAATTCCACAACTTTATTATTAACTATGCAGCTTTTAAGGAAGATTAGTTTTCAACAGGCGCTTGCAGCGGTTATCGCTTTTGCTTTGGTTGTGATGTTTGCAGCGTCTTATACTGTTATCAATGAGTCGCTTGTTAGAAAAAGCACAGTTGAGAAAGATGCTGTATATATACGTGAAGCTTTAATGATTGATGAGATAGCTCACGAAACGGCTGTTGAAAGAGGCTTAACGGCAGGCCTAATTGGCTCTGGTTATAGTCAAAATAAAGAGCGTGTTGCACAGCAGCGTGTAGTGGTCGATAAAGCATTTGATAAATTTGCCCGTTACACTCAGCAGCATAAGGTTTCATCAACACTATTCAATGCGGTATTAGCAAAACATAAGAAAATCACTGAGCTGAGAGAAAGTGTCGACAAGAAGCAAGGTAAACAAGCGTTTGTGGTCTATTCTGATTCAAACAAGTTTATGCTCGATGTTACCAACAGGCGAGTCTCACAGGTCAAACAAAGTGAGGCAATCGCCTCTGGTCTTGCAATAGTCGAAATGTCTTTATTGAAGGAGAGGCTTGGGCAAGTGCGAGGTAAAGTGAATGGTGTCTTATCTTCCAAGTCTATTTCTGAGAGTAATCAAGTCTTAGTCAGTAGCTATTTTCACAATATTGAAGAAACCTTGTTTTTGCTTTCTTTAACACTCACAGGTGATGCTGATAAAAAGTGGTTAGCAGAATTGACCAACTCGCAAACTTATCAAGATGTAAAGAGCATTGTTGAAAAGCTTAATCAAGAAAGTGGTGAGTTATCTTTAAACTACCCAACACCATCAGATTGGTTTGCTCACTCCACTGAGTTAATAGGTAAGGTCCGTAAGCATATTCTACAAAAGCAGCAAGTTTTAGAGTCGCTGATTGAGCAAAGTCGTAGTAGTGCAAATACTAGGGTTTATGCCACTAGTGGCTTTGCCATTATTCTTATAGGTTTGTTCTTTGCTTTTGGGTTATTCGTTATTAAGTCGCTGGCGAGAAAAGTAACTAGGGTTAGAGATGTGATTAGCACTATTGCTACCAGCCATGATTTAGCGGTGAGAATTAACGATAATTCGAGTGATGAAATTGGTGCAATCTCCAGAAGCGTTGATGAGCTCGTCGATGCGCTTACCGATTTAATTAGGCAAGTTCAGCAAGCAAATAACACCAGCGAATCCAGTGTTCAATCATTGATCACATTTGCAAAAGAGCTATCTGAGCGTGTTGAAAATATTAATTCAACGACCGCAACATTGCATGACAACTTCACTAGGCTATATAGCCAGATAGAGCAAATAGCAGTATCTGCAGAAGAGAGCTCTAAAAATACGATAAAGGCGAATGATCTATCTGCAAGTACTAAACAAATTATTGGTAGGAATAAAGCAAGTATTAGCTCGTTGTCAGAGTTAATACAGCAAGCCCATGAACAATCAGATGCCCTAAGTGCTAAAACAAACAGTATTCAATCTGTACTCGATACGATTTCGAGCATTGCAGAGCAAACTAATTTACTTGCATTGAATGCGGCAATAGAAGCTGCTCGGGCAGGGGAGCAAGGCCGTGGCTTTGCTGTTGTAGCCGATGAGGTTCGTGGTTTAGCTACACGTAGCCAAGACTCTACATCTGAAATATCTTCAGTACTAGATGATATAAAACAGCAGGTTCAGCAGTTGCAGGTGTATATGGAAAATACCTCTGACTCAACGCAAATGGTTAGTGATAACAGTGAACAAGCGTTAACGAATATAGATACGTTAACAGCGAATATTGCTGATGTGAGCAGTCAAACAAATACGGTATCCGATGCGATTGAATCGCAAAGTCAGCTTGCTGAAGAAGCGAGCAAAGCAAGTCAAAATATCACTTCAAACATGCATGATGTTCAAAACGAATTAGCGTTACTTGAGAAGTTAATTACAGATTTAGAAAATGCACAGCAAAGAACATCCGATGCCCTAAATGTGTTTAAAGTTGATTAGCAACTGCGTTGATTTTGAGGAAGCTTCAGCACTGCAAACTTTCTTACTACTCTTTAAGTAGCAGTTTGCCAGTTACAAAATAATTCTCATTAACTGTTTTTGCTAGGTGTTTAAAATTACAAAACTTTTGACAGCGCTGGTTCTAGGATATTTCTGATATTGCTTTAAATCGCCCTGTAGCCTTGTATTTATAGGGTTCTTGAACAACACTTTGTATATGTTTAAGCAACTAACCTGTGAAATGAAACGAGACTTAGCTTCACAAATAAAGCAACCGGTGGCCATCTATGTGGCGGCCGCTTTTTTGCTATTAGTTGTTTTTAATATTTTCTTAAGTGATGTGTTGCACGACAAAGTTCATCGCACCGGTACAGAGCTTGCCAAACAAGTGTATGAATTAAACCTCGACCCGATTGCCTCGCAAGATATTATTGCTACCTTAGTTAAAAGCCAAGGCTTTGCAATGAGCGCTAGTGATGTACCACATAACTTTGCAAACTTTATCGACTTAGAGCAAGAGGTATTTAGCTATAAAACGGTTAATTTGCGTTTATTTCATTGGCCTTCTTGGTTGGTCGAAAGTCACTTATTTATTTTCCTAAATTTAATATTGCTTGGCACTGGGTATTGGGGCTTCCGCTGGTGGAAAAAAATGTTCAAGCAATTAGCAATAACAGAAAAACCGCTGAGCAAACCATTTGAACAATTAAGCACTCAGGTTACAGCCAAGAAAGTTGCATCACCTAAACCATTAGGTCATCAGGATTTAAATATTTTGTATGGTGTACCAACAAACTATAACCATTTGTTTTCGCTATTCTTTTGGAAGACCCCTTTCCCTGCTAACCTCGACGTTGATAATTATTTTAAGTTAGTCATTGCAAAAGGATTTGGTGAGCTTGTAAATCGCTCTGTGAAATTATTGCCATCGGGTGGTATTGCTGTGACCTTAAACAGTGTGCCTGCCACCGAAGTTGATAAATACACTAAACGATTACATCAGGTTATATATCAAGCTTGTTTAAATTATCGTAGTGACTTGTCTCGTGCTGATATAAAAATTGGTGTGTGTAATTACCGCACAGGGGCTGATCAGGCCGTGGTTTATCAGCTTACTAAATCAGCATTAGCGCTGGCGAAACAAAGTGCTTGGCAGCACATTCATCGCTTACCCTTTGGTCATACGCAGTCAAGCATGCTTGCTGATAGTAAAGAACACCTATTTGAGTACATTAAGAAAAAACATTTTATGTTGTTTTTTCAGCCTTTGTTTGACTTACAAACAGGCGATATTTTACAGCATGAGGCGTTGATCCGTATTCGCCACAAGAGTTTAGGCTTGCTTGCGGCTCGGCATTTTATTCCTCACATGAGTAGTAAAAAAGATGTCTTGTTATTGGACCAAACTGTGATTTCTCAAGTGAAGAAAATGCTGCTGAACGAAACGGGCTCATTAACGGTGAGTATAAACTTACACGCAATGAACTGGTTTAATGACGAGTTTTGGCTGTGGTTTAAACAGCAAATGGAAGGGTTTAATAGCGCAGACAAATTGCAATTTGAACTAAGCGAAGACGATTATCTAAAACAGCATAAAAAGCTCAGTGAACAGTTTGAATGTTTAGAGAAACTGTCTGCTGGTATTGTTATTGATAACGTGCGTAGCGCAGAACATATAGCAACTTATAGAAATATCAAAAATGTATGCAGTATTAAGTTAGCATTTGAACTGATACACAATATAGATACCAACACCCAACAGCAAAAAATTGTAAAGCAAATAATTTCTAAGGGTACTGAGCTAAACTTTCCTGTTTATGCGGTTGGAGTAGAAACACAGAACGAACTTGCGACCTTAAAAAACCTAGGGATCATTGCGGCTCAAGGCTTTTACTTTGCTGAGCCATTGCAAAAACTGGCGGATATTACACCTTACAGCTAGACAATTAGCCCTCGGTACTTAAGGCCGTCTAAACCTTGTAGCCCACCAGTATGAACTGCAATGATATGCGTTCCTTGACTAAAGTAACCTTGCTCTATTAACTGCCAAACGGCATAGAGCATTTTGCCGCTGTAGATTGGCTCAAGCGGGATTACGTGCTGCTCACTAAAGGTTTGGCAAAATTGCCACAAGTCATCGCTAAACTTTCCGTAACCACCATCATGAAAGTCGCAAAGCAGCTGCCAGTTTTGTTGCTGATTTGCTTTATTACTTAGCTGCTTTATCTCATCAATTAAGTAGTGCGCTTGCTTCAGTACTGCGACACCTAACAGCTTTGTGTGTTGTGGTGCACCTTCGATTAAACCTGCTAGTGTGCCGCCACTACCGGTTGGGCAAACAATCACATCAGAGCTTGGTAGGCTTTGCGCTAATTCTTTACAACCTAAAAGAGCAGCTGAGTTGGTACCACCTTCTGGCAATATGTAGGCATTCGGAAACTGCGCTTGTAACTGTGCTAAATACGTTTGGTCGTGCCTTAAGCGGTAAGTAATTCGATTTACTGGGTGTAAGCTCATACCGCATTGCTTTGCGTAGTTGAGTGTTGGATTTGCTTCGTCTAGCTCAGGGCCGCGAATAATACCGTGGGTTTTAAAGCCAAATAGTTTACCTGCAGTTGCCGTGGCATGAATATGATTTGAAAACGCGCCACCAAAAGTGAGTAGTTCAGATTTACCCTGTTGCTGCATAACATCTAAGTTAAACTTTAGCTTACGCCATTTGTTGCCACTAATTTGCGGATGAATAAGATCATCTCGCTTGATGCTCAGCTGAATTTTAAGTGCAGCTAATAAGGGGTGATGAATTGTTTGTACTGGTGATTCAAAAGAACTATTCACGGCATTAATTTTCGTAAAAAAACACGTCTTATTGTAGCAAAGTCGTCTTACAGATAGAAATTAGTCAATTAAACTCAAATGATTTTGTTATTTACTGGCATCAACTAAGGTAATAGATGTAAACTCAGATAATAATTGAACAAAGCTTGTGTTTTGCCTTGCAAGTACATAGCATAAGAGTTTAATTATAAAAAAATAATAATGACCAAATAATTGCCGCTTTTTGGGAATGGAATATATGCGAATTGCTCCTTTATCTCTGTTAATTTCAGTTAGTTTGCTAGCAACTAGTGCATTTGCACAAGATACTGCTACGGTAACTGGCATTGAATCAGAGATCAGTAAAAAACAAGCCGAATACGATAACTCGACCTTAATCCTCGAAAAACACCTAAAAGAAGAAAGTCAGTTACAAAAACAACTCGAATTATTGCGCGCCCGCTCAACTGAGCTAGATAAAGAAAAAAACCAAGCGCTAGATGCAATGAACGAGATGTACCGCCGACTTATTGATGACCCAACTCTTGATATCAGCAATGCGCAGTCGCGCTATCAAAAAGCTGTGGTTGATCACAAACAAAACAAAGATGATATTTCGATGCAATTGGCGGCAATTGCTTCACATAGAAAAGACATTGAGCAAATTCGTGTATCAAAGCACACCCAGTTAAACACCTTAGAAAGTTTAAAAGAGCAGTTAGCAACGGCACGTGTTGAGCGTTTACGTAACGAATTCACTCGTGAAGGCACATTAGAGGTTAATCACACGATTAACTGTAAGCGCACCGAAACACTTGCTGCCTGTGAACAACGTGGCCAACAAATGGGCTTACAAAAAGCCACTAAACGTTTTGTAGACCAGATTTTTGCAAACTTAACTGAAGAGCGTTTGGTTGAGCCAAAACGAAACCTTGCTGGTGCACAAGTTAAGATTTTAAGTAGCCATGTCGTGAATAGCGCGTTCAGTGGTCAAGGTAACTACAACGTTAACTTAAGTGTGACGATGCGCGGTGATGTAAACAGCAGCCGTTTATGTAGCTTACTTAACTTAGATAATCGTTTTTGTGCTGACTATGGCACGCCACTGGCTGGTAACTTTCAGCCAAGCTACGGCACTACCTATTCAGATAGTCAGTTAACATTCAGTGACTCTCAGGATAATGGGCAGGTGGTATCGGTTTCACGTATGAGTGAGCAACCAGTAAGCGATTATTCTGTAAAAAAGCCAATAAAGGTTGAACCATTACCTGATCTAAAAAAATCTAAAATGGTTGAATTAACACTGCGTTCAAATGTTTATGACGATGAAGTGTTTATTGATGGTGTTAGCTATGGTGCAACTAGGTTAACGACATCATTACCAAAAGGTTTTCATGATATTGAAATTCGCAAACGTGGCTACAAAAGCTATAAAGCGCGAATTGATCTGCGTAAAGCACAAACCATTAATGCAAACCTAGTTAAAGTGCCAGAGCCTGTTGTTGCTGAAGTGACTGCGGCACCAGAGCAACCTGTAACAGCACCTGTTGCAAGTATTGTTAATAAAACCAGTTCTGCCAGCATTGTAGTTATTCCCGCTGGTAAATTTAAGATGGGTGACATTAACGGCAATGGGTTAGCGAATGAGCGCCCAGTGGTAGAAAAAACCATTGCTAACTCATTTGCAATGCAAAGCAAAGAAGTAAGCGTTGGTGAGTATGAGCAATTCGTTGCGAATACCGGCTATAAAACAGAAGCAGAAAAAGATCGCGGCTGTGCGTATTACTTAAATGGCGAACCAGTGTGGGAAGCAACCTTAAACTGGCGTAACCCAGGCTTTGATCAAGAAAGTGATTTTCCGGCGGTGTGTTTAACTTACAACGATGCCAAAGCATATGCAGATTGGTTGTCGGGTCAAACAGGTCAGCTATTTCGTTTACCAAATGAGGTTGAGTGGGAATACGCTGCACGTGCAGGTAAAGAAACTGAATACCCTTGGGGTAACGAAATTGGTAAAAATTTAGCGAACTGTGGCTGGTGTGGTAGCGAATGGTCAAACAAGAGCGCTGCACCAACAGGGTCGTTTTCTCCTAACGCATATGGCCTATACGATACTGTAGGTAATGTGTGGGAATGGACAAACAAAAAGTCAGGACAGTCTGATGTGGCTGTTCGAGGCGGTGCATGGAATTTTGCTCCTAGCCTAGCACGCGTATCAACGCGCTTAATCTTAGCGCCAGATTTTCGTGCAAACTATATCGGTTTCCGTTTAGTACGCGAACGATAAGAATTTAAAAAGGAAGCAATGGATGCTTCCTTTTTTAGCATTTTAATTAAAGCAGTTGCGCTTTTTCATGATTAGCATGATAGAGTGAGAGCAGCTAGTATAAGAACGAATTTTCAAAGGTCATCCAGCCTCATGTTTAAAAAACTCCGTGGTATTTTTTCAAACGATCTATCGATCGACTTGGGTACAGCCAATACCCTAATTTATGTAAAAGAAGAAGGTATCGTATTAAACGAACCTTCAGTTGTTGCTATTCGTCAAGAGCGTGCTGGTGGCCCTAAGAGCGTAGCATCTGTAGGTACCGAAGCTAAGCAAATGTTAGGTCGTACACCGGGTAACATTAAAGCAATTCGTCCAATGAAAGACGGCGTTATTGCTGATTTCTACGTTACTGAAAAAATGCTGCAACACTTCATCAAGCAAGTGCATAACAACAACTTTATGCGCCCAAGCCCACGTGTACTTATTTGTGTGCCTTGTGGTGCAACGCAAGTAGAAAAACGTGCTATTCGTGAGTCTGCTATGGGTGCCGGTGCTCGTGAAGTGTACCTAATCGAAGAGCCAATGGCTGCGGCTATCGGTGCTGGCTTACCAGTGTCTGAAGCAACCGGTTCAATGGTTGTTGATATCGGTGGTGGTACAACTGAAGTTGCCATTATTTCTTTAAATGGTGTGGTTTACTCTTCATCTGTACGCATTGGTGGTGACAAATTTGATGAAGCTATCATCAACTATGTACGTCGTAACTTCGGTAGCTTAATTGGTGAAGCGACAGCTGAAAACATCAAGCACCAAATCGGTTCAGCTTTCAAAACAGACGAGCCTATTGAAATTGAAGTACGTGGTCGTAACCTTGCTGAAGGTGTACCGCGTTCATTCACGCTTAACTCACACGAAATCTTAGAAGCACTGCAAGAGCCATTAATGGGTATTGTAAGCGCGGTAATGGTTGCATTAGAGCAATCTCCACCAGAGCTTGCGTCTGATATCTCTGCACACGGTATGGTATTAACCGGTGGTGGTGCATTACTAAAAGACTTAGACCGTCTATTAATGGAAGAAACTGGTATTCCAGTTGTGGTTGCTGATGATCCTTTAACCTGTGTTGCGCGTGGCGGCGGTAAGGCACTAGAAATGATTGATATGCACGGTGGTGACGTATTTAGCTACGACTAATGAAGTTACTTTTTGGTCGTACCATCTCTTTGCAACTGCGACTTTTTGTCGCAGTGCTTTTGAGTGTCGTGCTGATCGTGGGCGATCGCTACACTCAAGGTGGTACAACAATCCGCACCAGCCTAAACACTTTGGTTAGCCCACTTATTTACCTTGCCAACTTGCCCTATGAGTTATTTAGTATTGGCGCGAAAAACCTTCATACCCGCGAACAGCTTTTAACCGAAAACGAAGCGTTAAAAAAGAAGCAGTTACTACAAAGCGAACAACTACAACAACTGCAATTTTTATCTCGTGAAAATGATAAGTTACGCGCTTTACTCGGTTCATCGGCTAAGCAATCAAATCGTAAAATTATTGCACAAGTGCTCTCTGTTCATTCAAACCCGTATAGCCACCAAGTGGTTATTAACCGTGGTACAACGGATGGCCTAAGCGAAGGCCAAGCTGTGATTGACGAAATGGGGGTAGTGGGGCAAATCACTCAAGTGGGTTCAACTACCTCGCGCGTACTACTGATGACCGATACAACTCATGCCACACCTGTGCGTATTTTACGTAACGATGTGCGTACCGTGGTTGAGGGGATTGGCAAAATCAACGTGGTAAAACTTTCGCATGTACCACATAGCCTTGATGTTCGCATTGGCGATATCTTGGTTACGTCTGGCCTAGGTGGCACTTTCCCAGAAGGTTATCCGGTTGCAGTGGTGACCGAAATTAACCGTGATGAAGGGCGTCCTTTTGCGCAGGTTTATGCTGAGCCAATTGCACAACTTGACCGTATTCGCTTATTGGTTGTGCTGTGGCGTAATCAGCAGGAGAGCATCAGCAATGAATAGTCGTCACTTTTTGCTGATTGCTATCAGTATCTTCTTTGCATTGGTAATGGCATTAATGCCGTTACCGATTTCGTTTGAACCATACCGCCCAGACTGGGTGTTAATGGTATTAATGTATTGGTCGTTAGCGGTGCCACACCGTTTAAATATTGGCACAGCTTGGGTGGTTGGTTTATTAATGGACCTTGCATCAGGCTCGCCACTCGGTGTGAACTCACTGACTTATTCAGTGTGTATATTTATCACTGCGAGTAACTTCCAAAAAATTAGAAACTTTTCTTTATGGCAGCAAAGCATTTTAATTGCTTTGTTTTTAACGCTTTACCACCTCATGCAATTTTGGCTTAACCACTTTTTAATGGGCGTTTATTTTAGCCCGCATTATATGTGGCCAGTACTAACCGGCATGCTTTGTTGGTGGTGGATATTCTTAATTTTGCGTAAATATCGCCGTCATTTCAGGATTAGATAATGCAAACCGCAATTTATTTGGCGTCTGCATCACCGCGCCGAAAAGAGTTGCTCAGCCAACTTGGCGTTGAGTTTTCTCAATTTAGCGTTGATGCTGATGAAAGCCAATTCCCAAACGAAGCCCCGCGCGACTATGTAGAGCGTCTTGCTAGACTCAAGGCGCAATCGGGCGTTGCTATGGGTTACACTGACCGCCCAGTACTTGGCAGCGATACCGTGGTTGTCATTGATGATACCGCACTTGGTAAGCCGCTAGACCAAGCTGATTTTACCGCCACCATGAAGCGCTTATCTGGCCGTACTCATCAAGTGATGACGGCTGTGGCAATTGCTGATAGTGAGCAAGTAAAAAGCTGCCTTGTTGTCACCGATGTTACATTTAAACCGCTCAGCGATACTGAAATTGATGCTTATTGGCATAGTGGTGAGCCGCAAGATAAAGCCGGTGGTTATGGCATTCAAGGCTTAGGTGGTCGCTTTGTTAGTCACCTTTCGGGTAGCTATTTTGCAGTTGTCGGCTTACCTTTATATGAGACAGAGCAGTTATTAAACGAATTTTTAAGAGGGTAACATGAGCACCGAATTACTGATCAACGTTACACCGAGCGAAAGTCGCGTTGCGCTTATCGAAAATGGCGTACTGCAAGAAATCCAACTAGAGCGTATTGGCAACCTTGGGATTGTGGGCAATATTTACTTAGGTAAAATCAGCCGCGTACTACCGGGTATGCAGGCTGCGTTTGTCGATATTGGCTTAGAGAAAGCCGCCTTTTTACATGCATCAGATATTGTAAACAGTGCCTCAATTGTAGAAGGCGTCGATGAGCAGCCAATAAAAAAAGTACAAGATATTCGTGAGCTTGTGCGTCAAGGCCAACATATCATGGTGCAAGTGGTTAAAGACCCGTTAGGTACCAAGGGCGCGCGCTTAACAACTGATATCACTATTCCTTCTCGTTATTTAGTGTTTATGCCAGATGCAACACACGTAGGGGTAAGCCAGCGCATTGAAACCGAAGAAGAGCGTTCGCGTTTAAAGAAAATTGTTGCCGAATATGGTGATGATGACGGCAGCTTTATTGTTCGTACCGCAGCAGAAGGGGCGTCGGAAGCTGAGCTACGTCACGATGCGGAATTCTTAAAAAAACTGTGGCAAAAAATCGTCACTAAGCGCAAAAAAACCAGTAAAGAAAGTATCTTGCATGAAGATTTAACACTGGCGTTTCGTACTCTACGTGACTACGTAGGTGAAGACATGGAGCGTATTCGTGTTGACTCAAAATTAACCTATCAAGAGCTTAAAGAATTTACTGAAGAATTTGTGCCGCTGTTATCGGGAGCATTAGAATACTACCCGGGTGAGCGACCTATTTTCGATTTATTCGATGTTGAAACCGAGATCCAAAAAGCACTGCATCGTAAAGTTGAGCTTAAATCGGGTGGTTATTTAATTATCGACCAAACCGAAGCGATGACAACCGTTGATGTGAATACCGGTGCGTTTGTTGGCCATCGTAACCTCGAAGAAACTATTTTTAATACTAATATCGAAGCAACCTCAGCAATTGCTCGTCAGCTACGTTTACGTAATTTAGGCGGCATCATTATCATCGACTTTATCGATATGGTTAGTGATGAGCATAAACGCCGAGTCTTGCATTCACTTGAGTCTGCGCTTGCAAAAGATCGTGCAAAAGCCAACATAAATGGCTTATCTGCACTAGGCTTAGTAGAGATGACCCGCAAACGTACCCGCGAAAGCTTAGAGCACATTCTTTGTGATGTGTGTCCAGCGTGTTCAGGGCGCGGCTCGCAAAAAACTGTAGAAACGGTTTGCTACGAAATCTTGCGTGAAATCGTTAGGGTAAACCGTGCTTATGCAGCTGATAAGTTTATGGTTTACGCAGCTCCTTCAGTAAGCGAAGCATTGATCAACGATGAGTATCATAACCTTGCTGAGCTGGAACTATTTATCGGTAAGCAAGTCAGTATTCAAACAGAGAGTTTATATAACCAAGAACAGTTTGATGTGGTAATGATGTAATGAAGGCAAAAACGGTCTGCTTTTATTGTTTACGTAAGTTATGGCAAGTATTTGCTATTACTCTCGTACTGCTGGCCGTTATTGTCTCTGTGGTAAAGTATTCACTACCATACGCGAATGACTATAAAGACGACATTGAAGCGTTTTTGTACGAACGCTTTGATGTAAATTTAGCGATTGGCTCAATTTCAGCCAGTTGGCATGGGCAAGGCCCTGCCTTAGTCATCGAAGATATTTCTTTTGAAGATAACCAGACCTCACCGATTGCCCTCACCATTGATAAAGCGAGCCTTGAAGTTAACTTATGGGAATCAGTAAAAACCCGTCAGCTTAAATCGAACTATTTTGTGATCAATGGTTTTCATGCTGATGTTGATTTACCCACTATGCTTGATTTGGGAAATAACCAGCAAACCAGCAACTTTGAGCAAAAAGAGCTAATTGAAGGCTTATTCCTTGGTGAAACTGGTCACTTTGCGGTGCAAGACAGTAGCCTTAATTTTACCCTCAATGATGGTAAAGAGCGCAAACTGATCCTTGAAAATATTGTCTGGCAAAATACCCCAGAGCAACATCAAGGCTCAGGCACATTAGCCTTACCGGGAATTTCTGTTGGTAGCTTTGACGCTCGCATGGCGCTGAATGGTTCGACTCTTGAAACCATGGCTGGCGATATCTATGTGCAAGCAGCTAACGTTGATGTATCTAAGTGGCTGGCGCAATATATTAATACCGACAAGCAGCAACTTACTTCAGACATCAATTTACAAACCTGGTTTAGTCTTGAAAAAGGCCTGATCAGCGATGTAAAAGTGCAGTGGCTACCGAGTTTCATTAACTGGCAACAAAACCAAGAAGCGCACCAAATTAGTTTAAGTGAAGGTGGTTTTCATTTATTTCCAAAGCAAAATGGCTGGCGCTTAAAAAGCACCGGACTCACCTTTGAAAGTGACTTAAAACAATGGCCAACCTTACAGTTTGAAGCTCAACTTGGCGATAAAAGCCAAATTTGGTTAAAGCAATTTGATTTTGCATTACTGGCAAAGTTATCGCAGTTAAGTAACTTTGAAGTACTTGCCCCGTTTTTAGCCCGTCAACCCAATGGTCAGTTAAGTGATGCCTATCTTGAGTTAGGTCAGCAAGATAACTGGCAACTTTGGTTTCAGGGCGAACAAATTAATTGGCTGTCGCTGCAGGGCATTCCAGGTGGTCAGGCGATTCGTGTTGATGGCTTAATTAATCAATCAGCTGGGCGAATTCAGCTATATGGCGAGAACAATCAACTGCTAACGAACAGCAGCTTTAGCCAAGATATTGCCTACAATCAATTAAATGTAGAACTCGACCTTCACCATTACGATGATGGCTGGCGTATCAGTAGCGATAATATCTGGCTTGATAACGACGAAGTAACTGTGGCTGCTGAGATGATGCTAAGCCTGACCGATGAACCGCGGTTAGATTTATATGCCGAAGCCTATGCCCCTGATGCCAAAGTCGCTGGGCATTATTTCCCGTTACCTGTGATGAGCGAAAAGCTAGTTAATTACCTTAATGGCGCAATTAAGGGCGGTGAAGTCAATAAAGCTCAAGTGCTGTACTCGGGGCCATTTAAAGGGTTCCCGTTTAAAGAGCAGCAAGGTCAATTTGAAGTGTTAGCGAATGTTGAAAACGCTAAATATAAGTTTTCACCAAGCTGGCCTGAAGTTGAAGATGCTAACGTCATTTTACATTTCGAAAATGAGCGTATGGATATCTATAGTAAGTCGGGCAAGCTGGTTAACCTCTCTCTAGGGGAGAGTGTTCATGTCAGTATTGCTGATTTAATGAATGCAGAAATTCTAAAAGTTGCCATTAATAAACGTGCTCATGGCGATAAGCTTAATCCGTTCTTTACAGCAACTCCGCTTGCTAAGCCTTTGGCGAGTGTTTTTGAAGTTGTGCAACCGCAAGGCGAAGCGACGGCCGATATTGAGCTGTTAGTAAATTTACGTTCGGGTCATGTTGATGCGATTGGTGAAGTTGAGTTAGCTAATATTCCAGTTTACCTTGCACAGCCAGGTATCACCCTTAACCATATGACCGGTATTGTTAAGTTTAATAACGATAAAATCGACTTAAAAAATGCCAAAGCAGATTGGATGGGCATGCCACTTACAGCCAACTACAACAGTGAAAATGTGGCTGATACCTATCGCGCCGAAATTGCGGTAAAGCTGGGCCTTGAAGCTGAGCCTTTAATTGAACAAGCTCATGGTTTACTGGCCGGTTACTTAAGCGGCCAAAGTGATGTAGATATTAATGTGTCGCTTAACTTTTTACCGAATGACTTTAATTACCGCGCCGATGTGAGTGGTAATTTAATCGGTGTGACTAGCCAGCTGCCTGCACCTTATAACAAAAGCGCAGAGCAGAAATGGCCATTAACCGCAGTGGTACAGGGCGACCGTATTTCTAACTTGATCACCGCGAATATCGATGAGCAGTTATTCTTTAATGCGATTTTAGATAACAGCGAAAAGAAATTTAGTAATGCCCATTTAATTTTGGGAGCACAAGATTTAGGGCTTAATCGTGAAGGTTTTGCAGTATCTATCGATTTACCAGAAACTGAAATAGTGCCTTGGTTTGGCTTAATTGATCAGATTATTGCGCTTACCAAAGTTAAGTCAGATGCGCCAAGTGTGATGCCGGCGTTCAATAACGTAACGGGTAAATTTAATAAACTGGCACTACACAATATCGACTTTAATGATTTTGAATTTCGCTTAGCACCAAAGCAATCAGATTTAGAGTTAAAGCTAAATGCTAAAGAATTACGTGCCGATGCGCTTATTCCAACAGGTGAGACACGCAGACCAATTCAAATTTTTACAGACTACCTGCGTATTAATTTTAACGAAGCCACAGAGCAAACAGAGCAAGACGCTGAACCAGAAGATTTAAGCTGGTTAACCCGAGTCCCAGCCATCGAGTTTAACTGTGAAGATTGTAAAGTGGCTGAGTATCAGCTCGATAAAATTAAAAGCAGCTTAGTTGGGGAGAACGATAAACTCTTGTTCACTGAGCTGGTCATCGACAAAGGCGATCACGTATTACGTGGTAAAGGGCAATTTGCTGATGGGCAAACACGCTTTAGCGGTAACTTACAAAGTGACGACATTGGCGAGTTATTTGATGAGTTTGATATCACCACCACAGTCAAAGATTCAGATGCCAATATTAAGTTTGATCTTGCTTGGCAAGGCGCACCTTATAGCTTTGATGTACCAAGTTTAGCTGGTGAATTAGATTGGCGTTTAGGTGAAGGGCACCTTGCAGAAATAAGTGATGGTGGTGCGCGAGTATTCTCTTTACTGAGTTTAGATTCGTTAGTGCGTAAGCTGAAACTGGATTTTAGAGATGTATTCTCGAAAGGCTTTTTCTATAACAGCATGCAAGGCACCATGCAGCTAGAAAAGGGCATAGCTTACACTCAAGATACCAAGCTTGATGGTGTGCCTGCCGATCTAACGATTAAAGGCCATACTAATTTAAACACCTTTGAAATTGATTACGACCTAGCGGTTGCACCACAGGTGACGTCGAGTATTCCAGTGATTGTGGCATGGATGGTTAACCCTGTAAGTGGTCTGGCAGCGCTGGCAATCGATAAGGTGATTCACTCGGCGCGGGTGATCTCAGAGATCAACTTTAAAGTAACAGGTAGTATGAATGACCCAGTTGTGAAAGAAGTGGATCGTAAGAGCCGTGAAGTGACGTTACCGCAAGCTGCGCAAAGCCAGCCGCAGTCGTCGACACAACTAAAATTAAAAGATGCCGCATCTTCAGCGAGTTTAGATAACAATGAAGGCTAACCCTCACCCACAGGTTGTTGCAGTGCAAATGTGCTCAAGCATGAATGCTGAGCAAAACCTCGCTTTTTTAGCACAGACATTATCAACCCTTCCTGCAACTCGGCCATTGCTAGTGTGTTTACCCGAAAGCTTTTTGATCTTTAGTAAGCAAAGCCAAGCAAGTTATGAATTAGGTCTGCAAAGTGAGTCATATAAAGCGAAGCTTGCCGATTTATGTAAGCAACATGATATTTGGTTAGCTGCTGGCACCCTGCCTGTTTCACAGCAAAATGGTAAGTATTTAGCTGCCTCGTTTTTATTTAATAACCAAGGCGATGTGGTTGCGCAGTACAATAAAATTCATTTATTTGATGTAGATGTTGCCGACACTACGCGCAGTTACCGAGAGTCTGATGCGACGCAAGCAGGCAAGGATATTGTGGTGGTCGACTCGCCATTTGGTAAAATTGGCTTAGCAGTATGTTATGATCTACGTTTTAGTGGCTTATTCACCGCCATGCAGCGCCAAGGGGCTGAGCTTATTTTAGTGCCCAGTGCCTTTACCACAGTTACCGGCGCTGCTCATTGGCATATTTTATTAGCTGCGCGTGCAATCGAAACACAATGTTATGTGGTTGCCGCAGCACAGTGGGGCGAGCACGAGAATGGCCGCCACACGTATGGCCACAGCATTATTATTTCACCATGGGGAGAAACGCTCAGTGAGCTTGCCTCTGGTACCGGGTTTATCAGCCATGAGCTTGATTTAAACCGCTTGAATACAATTCGCCAAGACATGCCTGTGCAGTCTCAGCAACGATTTAGAGAGCATTTATTATGAACACGGTTGAACAGCATTTATTACATGACAGCCAACTAACGAGAGAAGAATTAGAAAAAACGCTCGCTTTTATTCATCAGCACCAAGTGGACTATGCCGATCTGTATTTTCAATCGAGTCACCACGAATCTTGGGTGCTTGAAGACGGTTTAGTAAAAGAAGGCTCATACAACGTTGAGCGTGGTGTGGGTGTGCGTGCTGTTAGCGGTGAAAAAACCGGTTTTTCATACTCAGATGCGATTAACCTTGAAGCGTTAAACAAAGCCGCAACAGCAGCGCGCAGCATTGCCAATGCTGGCGAAAACAAAACGATTCAAGTATTCAGTGATGTTGCTGCTAAAGAGCAGTATGCACCGCATCAACCAATTCAAAGCATGAGCAACGATGACAAAGTAAGCCTGTTACGTGAACTTGAAAACTATATTCGTCAATTAGCGCCGGATGCTGAGCAAGTGATCAGCTCAATGTCGGCGGTTTATGAAGAAGTGTTAATTGCTGCAAGTGATGGCACCTTTGCCACCGATATTCGCCCGCTTATTCGCTTAAATTGCTCAGTGTTACTTGAGAAGAACGGCCGTCGTGAGCGCGGTGGTGCAGGGGGCGGTGCGCGTTTAGATTATGGCTATTTTAAAGAATTAGTCGATGGCAAACCGCGTTGGATGGAATACGCTGAAGAAGCTGTTCGCCAAGCAAAAGTAAACCTAGAAGCAATCGATGCACCTGCTGGTAGTATGGAAGTTGTGCTAGGCGCAGGTTGGCCGGGTGTGTTACTACACGAAGCTGTAGGCCATGGCCTAGAAGGTGACTTTAACCGTAAAGGCGCATCGGCGTTTAGCGGTAAAGTAGGTCAAAAGGTGGCATCTGAGCTGTGCACAGTTGTGGATGATGGCACCATTGCTGATCGCCGTGGTTCATTGAACGTGGATGACGAAGGGACACCAGCTGCGTATAACGTGCTTATTGAAAACGGTATTCTAAAAGGCTACATGCAAGATAAGCTAAATGCCCGTTTGATGGGTGTAAACCCTACTGGTAATGCGCGCCGTGAATCGTACGCTCATTTACCTATGCCACGTATGACCAACACCTATATGCTAGGTGGCGAGCACAGCCAAGCCGATATCATCAGCTCAGTGAAAAAAGGTATCTTTGCTCCTAACTTCGGTGGTGGCCAAGTGGATATTACGTCGGGTAAGTTTGTATTTAGTGCTTCTGAAGCCTACTTAATTGAAAACGGTAAAATCACACAACCTATCAAAGGCGCAACACTGATTGGTAATGGCCCAGAAGTGATGCAGCAAATTTCGATGGTAGGTAACGACTTAGCGCTTGATAAAGGTGTTGGCGTGTGTGGTAAAGATGGCCAAAGCGTTCCTGTTGGAGTGGGTCAACCTAGCCTTAAAATTGATAACTTAACGGTGGGTGGTACGGCTTAAAACCACTTGCTCGTTCTACCTTATGGCAGGTTAAACTCTTAACCTGCCTTATTTCAGTTTGCCTACTCTTTACACAAAAACTTACATAAAAGCAGTACCAATACAGGTACTTTATAGTTAACTTATTTCTTACAGTAAAAATAAAAACGTAAGTTTGGGGATAACGATATGAAAGTTTTTACAGTTTTAATAGCGCTTTTAATGTTTACAGGCTGTGCATCACAGGCAGTAAAAGATGGCTCTGCAAATGAGGTTTACGCTGAGCATGAGTGTTTAGGCGGTGAACTCGAAACTGATTATAGCTATACCATTTTTAGCACCGATGATGACGATAGCAAAAAGGCTGAGGTTAAATCGACCTGTCATCCAGTAAAAACCGAAAGTGAATTCGAGCGCGATTTACGGAATGGTGGTTAACCATTCGTTTAAAGCGGCTTAATTACTTAATTAAGCCACTTTAAATACTAATAAAACGCTAAAAAGTAATAAGCATCCATATACCTGCGGCTATCATAAATAAGTTCTCACTCAGTGAGATAAAGCCGAGCGGCACATTACTGTCGCCACCAACACAGGCGCATTTCAGCTCTCGTTTATCGATATACACAGCTTTAATAACCGATACCGCACCTATGCCACCAATAAATAGTGAAAAGGGTGCTACAGCTAAGGCGGGTAATTCAGCCACCATACCAATCGCTACATACGCCTCGATAAAGGGATAGACATAGGCATAGGGCACGACACGCATGGCTAGTAAGTCATAGGTAATAAATGAGTTAGAAAAGCTGAATAAATCTTGCAGCTTTTGTATCGCTAATACCGCCATTGATAATGCCACGAACAGCATCAGATTTTGCATAGAAAATAAAGCTTCACCGCTGGCATAAGTAAAACCGCAGCTTAGTAACATGGTCACTGCAAAAATCGCTAATACAGGGGTGTAACTAGTACCTTGCTGACCTGCCTCGGGCAGATTAAAAAAGTCGCGCAAATCATCGTAACCGCCAATGCGTTTATCATTGATAAAGGTTTGTGGTGTGGTTTTTACATCATGCTGCTGTTTGAATTCGTCGGTTTGCTCACGATTGGTTAAGTGACGATCATCAACATCGTAACCATTACGCTCTAATAAATCTTTTGATTTTAAACCGAATGGGCAAATATGCTCATCGGTTACCATGCGATATAAAATTGCAGACTTAGACACAGTGCCTCCTTGTAAAAATGCCTTGTTTACTGCGTAATAATTGCTTAATTACACAGTAAATAAGGGCAAATTGTTGCTATAACTGGTTACTTTATTAACAGTTACAAGGTTTATGCCAGCACTGTTTATTGCTTAGTTATAGTTAAAACGGCATCCATTACTGGGTCGACACCTGCAAAGTAGTCTTTTGCAGAAAGCGTAATTGGCATATCGGGTGCTAACCAAATACGATGATCTTCTGCGCGGCTTTGCTGGTGGAATTGGCTCGAATTAAGGCCTGTTTGCTTACTGTATGGCAGGTTAAACCAGCCTGCTTCACCTACCACATTAGGGCGGGTGCCTGATGATTCACCTACAATAATCGCTGGCACTATATTGGCTATCTTAACTGCTACATCATGACCTGCCGAAAACGTATTGCGGCCAATTAATAAAAGTAACTTTCCTTGTGGCTTTAATACCTTAAAAAATGCGGCTGTTGCCACCAAAGGCGGGGTGAGCGAGCCATTACCACCACTGTTATGGCGAAGGTCTAGCACCATATGCTCAATACCATCGTGTTTGATTTGTGCTTGTAGCTGCATTGCAAATTCAGCAAGGGTGAGATTTTTGCTATTACGCACATCATTGAATTGCACATACAGTAATTTATTCGTTTTGATTTGCTCGCTCCAAAACGGCGTATTGTTTTTTGCTAAGTATCTAAGCGTAGGGTGTTCAGCAAGTTTTGGTAACTTAGGAAAGCCTGCAAATTGCATTGATTTGAGCGCTGGTGTAATTGTGGTGATAGCGCCTTTTGGTGAGCTGAGCGTGAGTGTTACCTCGTTACCTTTGCTAATGCCAAGCCCGTTTAGCACATTAAGCAAACTTAAATAATATGGGCCTAGCCAAAGGGTTTGCATTTCATTATCGCGAGCATTAACACGCTTAGTTAACTCAAGAGCTTGCTGGGCTGGTGTATCGGCAAATGCCTCAACTTTATAGCCAACATATTGTTGGTAATCGCTACTAGCTTTGGTGATATATAAACCGTCACTAAATTGATAAAACTGAAATGGTAGTTGCTGAAAGTTGCCTTTTTTACCCCATGCTGGGATCAATAGATTATGACCATTGCCAAGCAATGCAATTAGCTCCATAAACTGAAAAACAATTTGCTGATCAGTCAGAACAGGAATCGATTTATCAATCTCAGCTACTTTTTCTGCAAACTGTTGTGAGCTCATGTTTTGATACATTGCCACGTGTAAACGTTTAATCTCTGCGACTAAAAACGCTAAATCGGCGCGCCATTTTTGATCTCGATTGAGCTCAGTATCTAAATCATTACCTGCAAGTGATTTATAACTGGCTGATTGCGCAAAGCCTTCAAAGTGAGGGTTAATACCAGATTTAAATAAGCTGGTGCCAGCAAGTGTTGGGCGGTCATCCCATCTTGCTGCCAGTGCTTCTTTAAGCCAATACTCGGCTTGCTGTTGGTTATTAAGCTCTGCATATGCCTCTGCAATTTTCACCATTAAATCGTTAGGGTTACTGGCCCCATTAGGAATGCCTTTTAAGCTAGTTCCAATTGCAAGTGCGCGTTTCAAAGCATTGCTGGCATTTTGATAATCGGCCAATTGAAAATAACTGAGACCAAGTAAATACCAAGTATCGCCATCATGTTGATATTCATTAATGAGCTTTTCTGTGAGTTTATTCACCTGAGCCCAGTTTTGTTGTTTAGCAAACTCTATTGCTGCTGTTTTCGATTGAAAGTAAGCGATTGGGTCGCTTGCACCAACACGACTTGGTTGTACTTTTAAGGCTTGATTCGTTACTTCTAAAGAGTGATTCGTTGCAAACGCAAAACCCGAAAAGTTTATTAATAGGCACAATGTGAGTAGTAAAAAATAGGACTTGTTCATCAGGAGTCTCAAAGCTGTTTTTTGTTTAAATTAGCGTTTGGGTTGTAAAAAAGCGTCCTAAAACAGGATTTAGGACGTTTTTTGTCTATTTTATGAGCTAATTATTTTGCGTTTGCTTCTTAAATTGACTCGGTGTTAATCCCGTTTCTTTTTTAAACACGGCATTAAACGTCGATTTAGAATTAAAGCCAGCTTGAAATGCCAGCTCTATCAGGCTGAGTTTTTGAGGTGAGTCTTGCTCTATTTCGCGTTTAACATCATTCACTCTATGCTGGTTGATGTACTCACAAAAGTTGTTTCCCGTTGTGCTGTTAATAGCCCAAGATATTTCTTTACTACCGAGTCCAGTTTGATTTGCTAAGTCGTTCAGTGAGAGCCTAGGTTGTCGATAAAGCGATTCGTTAATAATCAAGTCATCAATGGTTGAGAAAATTTGCTGTGCAAGTTGCTCGTCAGACGAATCAGTTTGTTCAGCTTCGGGTTCTTCAGACAATGTGACTGGCTCGAATTGAAAGCTATTTTTGATGGTGTGAAACAACAAAAAGCTAAACATTAGCAGTAACAGTATTTCGTTTAATAAATACCAGTGCATCTTTAAATCGAGCGGAGTAATTGGTTGCGCATTCATGCGCAGCAAATCGAATATGACAATAATGGCAAAAATAAATAATGCTTTGATCAGCCACTTTAATTTAAGGCTCTCAGCATCTGATCGCGCATGCATAAGTTGTTTGTGATAGCGCTTTAAAATGCAATAAGCAAAGTAAAAGTAGCCAAGTTGACTGAGCGAACCAAGTAAAATAATCGCTTGCGTGTAATGGGTAAAGGCTAAGGAAATAGCCGCAGGAATTAAGTGAACCGCGTAGTGTGATGTTTTAAAGGGCTGTTTACCTGTAATCGACAAGGTAAAAAAGTAAATCATAGGCCCATACAGTAATGTAAATGCAGGGGTGATTAAGTAACTAGAAAACCCTAACCCTTCTAGCAGGTTAAAGGCACATACACAGCCTTGAAACGCAAACAGCAGCACCAAGGAACGACTTTGTTTTTGGCTATTAATTAATAATGCACCAAATAACATTTGAAACAGAAAGATGCACTGGACAAGGTGCACAGGGAATAAAGTGATTGATTGCAAAGTAGTTTACGTTTTTATTCTTTTAACTGAGTTTAACAACTCACCCTCACTTTGTAATCATAGGCATAAAAAAACCTTGTGGCAGCACCACAAGGTTTTAAAATTGACTCGCAACTCGAGTTTATCTCATGGTAACAAACTCTTCAGAGCCAGTCGGGTGAATAGCCACAACAGCATCAAAGTCTGCCTTGTTTGCGCCCATCTTCATTGCAACTGCAAAGCCTTGGATCATTTCATCAACGGTAAAGCCAATGCCGTGTAAGCCAACAACTTTTTCGTCTTCGCCTGCACACACTAGCATCATGTTACATGCTTGACGGTGCTGAGTAACCGCTGTGTACATTGCAGCAAAGCTTGATTTATATACTTTAACGTTATCGCTGCCGTATTGATCAATCGCTTGCTGCTCTGTTAAACCAATTGTGCCGATTGGTGGATGGCTGAATACCACTGTAGGCACTAGCTCGTAATCCATTTTTAAATCATCAGGTAATTCTTTATTGAATAAACGCTCTGATAAAATACGACCCGCTTTAACGGCTACTGGCGTAAGTTCGATACCGTTTTCGATGATATCGCCAACTGCGTACACGTTTTCAGCAGTGGTGTTTTGGAATTCGTCTACTTTAACGTAACCACCTTCAGTTACTTCAACACCTGCCGCAGCAAGATTGATCTTGTCAGTTGTAGGTGTACGGCCAATAGCCCAAATAACTTCATCAACGTTTTGGCTGTGACCATTTTCAAAGTGAATTGTTAAGCTACCATCGCTTTCTTTAACCACTTCTTTAGGTGTGCAATCAGTGTGAAGAGTCGGGCCTTCTTTCGCCATGATCTCGACAAGCGTATCAACAATGTATGGGTCAAAAGTACGAAGTGGTTTGTTTTTACGAACAAACAAGTGTGTTTCTGTACCAAGGCTATGAAGTACACCTGCGATTTCAACGGCAATGTAGCCTGCACCAACCACAGCAACACGCTTAGGCTGTGCGTCTAGTTCAAAGAAGCCGTTCGAATCAATGCCAAGCTCAGCGCCTGGGATGTTAGGAATAGTAGGGCGACCACCAACAGCAACAAGGATATGGTCTGCCGTGTATAGCTCACCGTTTACTTCAACTGTTTTGTTATCAACAAACTTAGCAAAGCCATTGATTACAGTTACACCATTGCTAGATAAGTACTTGTTGTAACCTTGGTGAATACGGCCAATATACGCTTCGCGACTTTCAACTAATTTAGCCCAGCTAAAGCTTTTTAATTCAACATCAAAGCCGTAGTCAGGTGCATATGCGTTAATTGCTTCAGCAATTTGTGCGCCGTGCCACATAACTTTCTTTGGAACACAACCCACGTTTACACAGGTGCCACCCATGTGTTTTGCTTCAATAAGAGCGACTTTTGCGCCACGCATTGCTGCACGGTTTGCAGAGGCAATACCGCCACTACCACCACCAATTGCAATGTAATCAAAATGCTGAGCCATAGTTTGTCCTCAAAAATAGATAATTCTTCTAGGGCCTGTTGACCTTTCAGGATTAAAAGTTGTTCACTCTAGGGGCGATTTAATCGCGGCGCGAGATTTGTAACCTAGTGGACTAAGTAAAAATTGAGCAACAAAGAGTTAATCGCCCCTAGGAAGAACCCGAAGGGCAGCGCGTGTTTGGCATTAATGCTGCGTTATCGCCTATTTATGGGGAACAACCACACTACATAGGCTCTGCCTTGCCTAAATACCAAACACACTGCTGCAAATTTAACCTCGAAAGATAAACAGGCCCTGATTAATCGATTTAGTAATAAGTTGATAATAGCATAATAAAGACCAAGGTTAAGCCCCTTGTATTTCATCAATTCGCCCCAACTTCAAAATCATCTTCGCATAAAATTTGAGAACGAAAATGACAATTGCAGAAAATAACCCACTCATTGGTTTAGAAGGGCTTCCGCCGTTTTCTAAAATTAAACCAGCACACGTAGTGCCAGCATTAAAAGCAGCGATTGCTGAGTGTCGTACCAAAATAGATGAGGTACTGGCAACTAAATCATACACATGGAATGATTTGGTGCTTCCGCTTGAAGAAGCTGATGACAAGTTATCACGCTTATTTTCACCGGTATCACATATGAATTCTGTCGTTAATAACGACGAGCTACGTGAAGCCTATGAGCAATGTTTGCCGTTGTTATCTGAGTATTCAACGTTTGTTGGTCAGCATCAAGGTTTATACGATGCTTACAACGCGCTTCACAACAGTGACGAATTTAAAACACTAACGATTGCCCAGCAAAAAACCATTACTAATGCACTGCGCGATTTTGAGCTATCTGGTATTGCTTTAAAGCCTGAGCAACAAAAGCGTTATGGCGAAATCAGTGCGCGTTTATCTGAGCTGGCCTCTAAGTTTGGTAATAATGTGATGGATGCCACACTTGCTTGGCAAAAGCATATTACAGATGAAAGTGAACTGGCTGGTTTACCAGAGTCTGCATTAGCCCTGGGTGCTGATACAGCTAAAAGCAAAGAGCTAGATGGCTGGGTATTCACGTTAGATTTTCCATCTTACTTACCCATTATGACCTACGCAGATAACCGCGAGTTACGTGAAGAGTTTTACACTGCGTTTGTGACGCGTGCTTCTGATCAAGGGCCTAATGCCGGTGAATTTGATAACTCTGCCATTATGAGCGAAGAGCTTGCCCTTCGTCATGAACTTGCCGAGTTACTTGGCTTTAACAGCTACGCTGATATGTCATTGGCGACTAAAATGGCAGAAACGCCAGAGCAAGTTTTCTCATTCTTAGAAGATTTAGCTGCTAAGTCTAAGCCTCAAGCTGAGCAAGAGCTTGCTGAGCTAACAGCTTACGCAAAAGATAAGCACGGTGTGACTGAGCTGGCTGCATGGGACTACGCTTACTACGGCGAAAAACTTAAGCAAGAAAAATACGCGATTTCTGATGAAGTACTGCGCCCATATTTCCCAGCTAATAAAGTTTTAAGTGGTTTATTCACTACTGTAAATCGTTTATTTGGCATTAACGTAAAAGAAGTCACAGAGTTTGATACTTACCACCCTGATGTACGTTTTTTCGAAATTTACGATAGTAGCAATACTTTACGTGGCCGTTTTTATCTAGATTTATACGCTCGCGATCGTAAGCGTGGCGGCGCATGGATGGATGACTGCATGGGTCGAAAAGTACGTGCAAACGGCGAATTACAAACCCCTGTTGCGTATTTAGTGTGTAACTTTAATAAAGCTGTGGGTGATAAGCCTGCTTTGTTTACGCATAACGAAGTGACTACGTTATTCCATGAGTTTGGTCATGGTATTCACCATATGTTGACACAAGTTGATGCTGCGCCAGTTGCAGGTATTAACGGTGTTGCATGGGATGCGGTTGAGTTACCAAGCCAGTTCCTTGAAAACTGGTGCTATGAAGAAGAAGCGCTGAGCTTTATTTCGGGCCATTACGAAACAGATGAGCCGTTACCAAAAGAGTTATTAGATAAACTCCTAGCTGCGAAGAACTTCCAATCAGGTATGCAAATGCTGCGTCAGCTTGAGTTCTCGTTGTTTGATTTTACTATTCACCATACGTACAAAGCGGGTGAGCCATGTAACATTCAAGCAACTCTTGATGATGTGCGCAGTAAAACGGCCGTTGTTAAAGCGCCTGCATTTAACCGCTTTCAGCATGGCTTTAGCCACATTTTTGCGGGCGGTTACAGCGCAGGTTATTACTCTTACAAGTGGGCTGAAGTACTTTCGGCCGATGCGTTTTCTAAATTTGAAGAAGAAGGCATCTTTAACCCAGCAACGGGCGAAGCTTTCTTAAAGAACATTTTAGAGAAAGGGGGCAGTGAAGAGCCAATGGAGCTATTTAAAAAGTTCCGTGGACGCGAACCACAAGTTGATGCACTACTTAGACATAGCGGCATTGCTGCATAATAAAGTTTGTTGATCTAAAGCGCCGTAAGGCGCTTTTTTTATTAATATTTCTTCGCAAAATCACGCTCTCGTACTATCCTTCTTAAAAAAGAGTTTATAGGAATTAAGCATGTCAAAACTTGTATTAGCCATTGATGATGATAAATATATCCATCATGTGATTGAGGAATCGCTATCGGGCTTTTGCACACTGATCCATGCTAAAAATGGCGACGAAGGATTAAGACAGGCGTTAAAGTACAACCCTGATATCATCTTACTAGATATCGAAATGCCGGGTAAAACGGGCTTTGAGGTATGTAACGAATTAAAAGCTAACCCGCAAACAAAAGACACGCCTGTGATGTTTTTATCGGGTAAAGCTGACCTACCAGACCGTGTAAAAGGTTATAACGCGGGTGCAGCTGACTACATTGTAAAACCATTTAATGCTGAAGAACTGATGGCACGTATTCGCGTGTTATATCAATATCGTCAGCACTCTAAAAAGCTTAAAAGTGATGTAGAGCGAGCGCAAATCACTGCCGAAATCGCGATGACAGATTCAGGGGATATGGGTCGCATTATGCGCTACGTTGGGCAAAGCTATCATGCACACGATATCAAAGCCTTATCTGAGCATATGTTTGAGTTTTTTAATCCGATGGAGCTCGATGTCGTACTGGCGTTTTGGTATCAAGATGTAGGCATATTTTGTAGTGCTGAGGGCGGGGTGTGTCCACTTGAACAAGAGCTGCTCGAAAAACACCGTGATGCAAATCGCTTTGTTGATTTTAGCCATCGCACTATTATTAATTACCCTAAAGTGTCGATGCTGATCAAAAACATGCCACTTGATGATGCCCAGCTTTATGGTCGTTATAAAGATCTATTCCCGCATATTCTTGAGGTGACTAACGCCAAAGTACAAGATATGGAAAACAATGAGCGGGCACTGACTCAGGCGCAGCAAATTGGTAACTCGTTTAATGAGTTATCTGATCAAATGTACCAAAACAGTGATTCGCGTGAACATGCTGTAGAGAAATTTGCCGCCCAACTTGATGAGCTAAACAAGTCTATTGAGCAAAGTGGTTTATCGGGCAGCGACGAAGTCGCATTTCACTTGCAGCAATTAAAACAAACGCAATTGCTTTTTACCTCACTTAATGAAGATTTATCGTTTATTAAGTTTCAGCTAAAGCATATTATCGAATCGCGTAGTGAGCTTTTAGCGAGCTTACAGAAAATGGCTGAGCCGAGTGAGACCGAAGATGTGACCTCACAAACGGATATCGAGCTATTTTAAGCCATGCTATACTGGCGGCGAATAATATAGCTCGGAGTTTTGCGTGGTAATTCATTGTCCTTTTAAAGAAATGCGTCCTTATTTAGATGCGATTGAACAGCGTTTTGGTTTGGCTAAGTGGGCTGAGCAAAATGCGGGATTTTCGCTTCATTATGACGATCAAGGCTTGAGCCTGAAGAAAAAGGACGAGCCAAAGCTTGGTGCTATTCATGTTGATTTTGTAACGGGTGCTGCAGCTCATCGACGCAAGTTTGGTGGTGGTAAAGGGCAGGCAATAGCCAAGGCTGTAGGGTTAAACAAAGGTGCCACGCCAGTGGTGCTTGATGCCACAGCAGGCCTTGGCCGCGATGGTTTTGTACTGGCATCACTAGGCTGTAAAGTGATTTTGCATGAGCGCCACCCAGTGGTAGCTGCACTATTATTTGACGGCCTAGAACGCGCCTATAACGATGCTGAAATTGGCCCTTGGATGAAAGAAAACATGAGCCTAGTATTTGGCTCTAGTCATACGTTACTAGCGCAGTGCAGTGATACTCCTGATGTTGTGTACTTAGATCCTATGTTTCCTCATCGTGAAAAATCAGCCCTCGTTAAAAAAGAAATGCGAGTATTCCAAGAGCTTGTTGGTGGAGATAGCGATGCCGATGATTTACTAGATTTTGCTTATCCGCTTGCTAGTAAGCGAGTCGTAGTGAAGCGCCCTGATTACGCCCCATTTCTAAATGACAAAACCCCGAGTATGCAAATCAAAACCAAGAAGAACCGCTTTGATGTATACGTAAAAGCTGCAATGGTCTGATACCATTCGCAATATTAAGCGAATTGGTATTTATTTAGCCCTTTTGGGTTAGTTATTCTCGCTTTTACCTGTTATTTTTTATGGTTTACATCAAATTGTCATAAAAGGTTAATATTCTACGCGCGTAACGTTACTTGGGAATATCGTTTATGCGCGTGTCATCATTTACTCGGCTATTGGCCGTTTTACTCACACTCGCCAGTATTTTACTGGCAGCCACCTTGTTCTGGGCCAGTCAAACTTTACTCGGATTAGAGCAACAAGATAACGCTTATAATAAGCTTAAAAACACCATCATTATTGATTTAAAAAGTTACCTTGATGATTATTTAGTGCAAGGTGACAGCCAACATTTGAATAAAGCCTCAACGCTTATAAGCGATGTTAAAAAGCAGCATTTAGCAGAGCTACCTAATGACCTTGCAGGTCAACTAAATAGCCAACTGACGGCCCTCGATAAAGACATCAACGGTAAGTATCGCGCTTTAGGTAAGCTATCGGGTAACGAAATGGCACTACTCGATAACTCGTTAAGACAAATGGCAGGCTCTGCCTCATCATTAATTGGCTATGCAAGTAAAGCACAGCCGCAAACGGCGCTTGCGCTTGAATATTATCAACTTGCTGCTGACTACTACAGCGAAGTGACATCACTTGCTTTATATACTTACAAGTTAGTGATCAACTTTGATCAAGACACTAAAAACAGCCTTAATCAAAGTGTTGAAAACTTAAATGCCCTTGCTACTAAAATCGACAGACTCGAAAACCTAGGTGTAATGAGTGAAGTGGATGAAGACGCTTTATTTTTTGGTGAAGAAGCAGAAGATTTAGCCGGTGATATTAAAGCAGAGCTAACAAGCTGGCCTAAACGTTTCCCTCGTGATTTAGCATCAACACTTGAGCAAGCTGAGCAACGACAAACCGGCATGCAAGCACTGCGCGAACAAATCGGCGCGTTGTCTGCAACGGTGCTCGGTGCAGAGCAAAAATTAAAAGATGAACAAAGCCAGCTTAAGCAACAAGTGTTTATCGTGTTTTGTGTCGCTATTGGCATGCTGGTGGTTTTAGCGGCGGGTGTGTATTTTGTACAGCGCAACCAAGTGCTTAACCCTCTGCGCCAATTGCGTGATGGCTTTGCCTTCTTGATTGAAAGTAATGAACTTAAAAACATTGAGAGTAAAAACCCGAAAACCGAAGTTGGTGAAATTGCTCATTACTTTAATCAATTGATTGAACGCCAGCGTGGTGAGGCAGAAGAGCGAGCACAAATGCTTAAGGTTATTAATGACTTTATGCTAGAGATGAGCGAGCACTTACATACCATTGCTCAGCAAACGGACGCCAGCCACTCTCAGGTTGAACAAAACCAAGGTTTACTTACTGATATTCAGCATATTGGTGAACAGGTCAATAACATTAATGGTCAAGTTGCTGATAACGCCAAACAAACCTTTGGTGCGATGGAGCAGAGCTTAGGCTTTGCCGACAGCATGTTAACCGCAAGCTCTCGCACTGAAGAGCGCGTTGAGCAAGGTCTAGATAGCTTAAAAGAGCTATTAAAAGGGGTTGATGATGTTGGCCAAGTTATTGAGGTGATCAAAAACATTGCTGAGCAAACAAATCTACTGGCATTGAATGCGGCGATTGAGTCGGCACGTGCAGGTGAGCATGGTCGAGGCTTTGCGGTTGTCGCTGACGAAGTACGAAAGCTTGCCAGACAAACACAAGGCTCGCTTGATGATATCAACAATCAGCTAAACCGCCTAAGTGAAAACTCAACCATGGTATCAGAGCAAATTAGTGCACTGGCTACTGATGCCGAGCTGCAAACACAAAATGCCCAAGAGCTTAAACGTAACTCAGAAGGTGTTGCCGATAATGCGCAAGATGCTAACAAGGTAGCGTTTGATGCTATGGAGCTTGCTAAACAGCAAAATGCCTTACTCGAAAACTTTAGCCAATCAATGCAGAGCATGAAAGGGCAGGTAAGTGAATCAAACTCACTGGTTAGTGATATTCAGCACCGCCTACAAGAGCAAATGCACACCATTAAAACCAGCTTAGGTTTATAACTCTTCAAGGGCGAGCAATGGTTTGCATTGTTTGCCCTTAAATCATGCGGTATTCAATTTTTTGGGTATATACTCTGTACTCTTATTTTCTTTCAAGGAATTACAATGATCGAACAAGGCCAAACTTTACCTGCAGCAACCCTTAGTGAATTAACTAGCGAGGGCATGCAAACTCTATCAACAGAGGCATTATTTGCAGATAAAAAAGTAGTGTTATTTGCGGTGCCTGGTGCATTTACGCCAACCTGCTCAAATGCTCACTTACCTGAGTTTATTACGCTAGCCGATAAAATTACCGCGAAAGGCGTTGATGCAATTTACTGCGTATCGGTGAACGATGCATTTGTAATGAAAGCATGGGGTGAAGCTCATAACGCTGAGCATATTCGTATGTTAGCCGATGGTGATGCAAGCTTTACTAAAGCACTTGGTCTAGATAAAGACACAGCTGGCTTTGGTGGCGTACGTTCAAAGCGTTATGCGATGATCGTTGAAAACCAAACGGTAACAGGGCTGTTTGTTGAACAAGACAAAGAGTTTGTAGTAAGTCGCGCTGAAGCTGTTCTTGAAAAGCTTTAATAGCAATTCGTTTTATTGATATAAGTACAAAAAAGCCGGACGTAAGTCCGGCTGAAAAGTCCCAGGGGGATACTGGGGAGATCAACTATTAAGGTTGATACTGTGCATCCAATGTTACACCAGAGAAAGTACGGTAAGCATTTAAGCTTAAGTGCCACGTACCTGCTTGTGGATTACTGAATGTACATGTTTCTGCGTTACCGTTTTTGTACGGACGACAGTCATAGCTAGATGACGTTGGTTGGCTACCAAACTTAACAAATAAGTCAGAATCACCTGTACCACCAGACGTTGTTACTGTGAAGCTTGCCATACCTGCAGGTACTTCTAGTGTGTAGTGTTTCCATTGACCAGCACTTGCAGAGATATCAGTCACTGTGCCGCCACCTGCTTGTGGTGAACCTGAGCCTGAACCACCGCCAGAAGTTGTTAAATCACCCACAAGGCTAACACCTGAGTATGCAGAGTAACCATTGAGCATTACATGGTAAGTGCCTGCTGTTGGGTTATCGATAGAACATACTTCGTTGTTACCGCCTTTATACGGGCGACAATCATAGGTTGACGTTGTTGGTGCGCTACCTGCACGAACGTAAAGGTCAGCATCACCTGTACCGCCACTCATTGTGAAGGTTACGTTAGTTGCACCTGTTGGCACTTCCATTGTGTAGAAAGTTTGGCTGCTAGCAGAGCCACTTAAACCTGTTAGGGCTTGACCATCTTCTAACACATTGCCTGTTGGTGGTGGCGGTGTTGTGCCTGATGCTGCTGCCACAGCGGCTGCTGCATCAACAATACCTGTACCACAGCTTGTACATGTTGCAGGGAAAGAACGAGTTGTTGATTTTAAGATGCTTTCGATTTCATCTGGCGTTGCAGATGGTTTAGCTTGCTTGATTAGCGCTGCTACACCCGCAACATGTGGTGCTGCCATCGATGTACCTTGCGAGTAGTGATATGAATCGCTGCTTGGGCTTGTAGAGCCTGAGTTGTGTGTTGATAAAACACCTTCAGAGTCATTCGCAAAGCTTTGTGCGCCACCCGGTGCTGCAACATCAATGTTGCTACCGTAGTTTGAGTAATAAGCACGACCACCGTTACGACCAACAGATGCAACGTTTACAACACCATTACAGTTACCTGGGTTGTAGTTTGCAGAGTTATCGTTATCGTTACCCGCAGCGATTACGATCACAGTGCCGTTGTTTCGTGCTTGGTTGATAGCGCTTTGTGTTGTAGAGCTACATGAACCGCTACCACCTAAACTCATGTTGATAACATCAGCAGGGTTAGCGTTTGCTGGTACGCCAGAAACCGAACCACCTGAAGCCCAGATAATACCGTCAGCGATATCAGAAGTTAAACCACCACATTTACCAAGTACACGTACAGGAACTACTTTCGCATCGTATGCAACACCGGCAACACCTTCACCGTTGTTAGTTACTGCCGCAACAGTACCCGCAACGTGCGTACCGTGCCAGCTTGAGCTTTGCGCACCATGTGTGTAACCACATTCGTTAGCGCTGATTGCATCACCCGGATCGCGTGCATCGCTATCACGACCACCCCCATCGTTAGCTACAGACACGTTAGAGATCATGTCATAGCCAGGAAGGATGTTGGCATTTAAATCAATATGTGGGCGGTAACCTGTATCAAGTACCGCAACAACCACACCGCTACCCGTTGCTGTATCCCACGCAGTAGGAAGGTTAAGACCACCCGCTTGCTCGTAGTAGTGCCATTGGTCGTCGTAACGTGGGTCGTTAGGCGTTGCAAATGGCTTTAACATTTGGTCGATTTCGATGTATTCAACGTTACCTGATGCAACCATCTCTTGCATGAATTCTTGTGCTTCTTGAGCAGAAAGTTTTTTATCAGCACGCATTACGTGGTGATTACTCATCGCCATTGCACGAACATATTGTGCTTTTACTTTACCTTTTTTACTGGTGAAGTTTTTAACAAAGCCTTTTGCTTTTTTGTTCATCATACTCGGCGTTTGTTCTGCTGCCGACATTGTCATCATTTCATCACTGTTGTTTTTATACTTGATGATGAATTGTGTACCAAAGCCTTCTTGACCTTGTAATTTCGCCGCAGTTTCCTGCATAGATGGTGACATTAGTTGGTTTGGAGTAGCCATTGCTGCCGTCGTCCCAAACAACGCAGTCAAGCTCAGTGCAATTGCGCACTTCTTCAAGTTGTTGTTAGTTGTCATAATGATCCCTAGATTGTTATGTAAATCTCCACGATATTTTTCGCGAAGGGGGACAAAGGTAAAATAAATGTAAATTTAGTTAAAATATCGTTTTATTATGGTTGTCTCTATTTTGGTTATAACTAAATGTATAGACGTCTAAAATAGTCTTTTTATGGTGCTTTTTAGTAGTTTTCTCATAATAAAGTTATAATTTTGTTGTTTTGAGTTTTTACTTTATTTCGTTTTTTGGTTTTATCTTTTTTGTAAAAACACCTCAGTGTTAACACAGCAGCGACAATAACTTGTTATAATCAGCTAAATTTTTTTAGTGAGTATGAGTAATGACCCAAGTAGATGTAATTGTGATTGGCGCCGGTGCCGCAGGTTTGATGTGTGCTGCACAAGCTGGCTACCGTGGTCGCAATGTTACTGTGCTTGATATGGGCAAAAAGCCGGGCCGTAAAATATTAATTAGCGGCGGCGGACGTTGTAACTTCACCAATGAAAATGCAAGCCCAGACAACTACTTGTGTGGTAATCCTCACTTTGTAAAATCGTGTTTAAGCCGATACACCCAGCATGACTTTATTGAGCTGGTGGACCGTCACGGCTTGGCTTATCACCATAAAACACTGGGTCAGTTATTTTGTGATAACAGCGCTCAAGATATCGTTGATATTCTTCTAACTGAGTGCGAGTGGGCGGGGGTTAACATTGCTCTGCGTAACGAAGTACTCAGCGTGACTAAAACCGATGCGGGTTATGAAGTTATTACCGAACAAGACAGCTATCAATGTGAGTCGTTAGTTGTCGCATCGGGTGGATTAACCATGCCTAAGCTTGGGGCATCGCCAATTGGTTATAAAATTGCTGAGCAATTTGGTTTAACTGTGCTGCCAACCATGGCGGCATTAGTGCCATTTACGTTGCACCAGCATGATAAAGATCGCTTTGATGGATTATCGGGGATCAGCATTCCTTGTCTGGTTACCAGTGAAGATGGCACCCAGTTTAAAGAAAACATCTTGTTTACTCACCGTGGCCTGTCGGGCCCAGCGATTCTGCAAATCAGCTCTTTTTGGCGTGCAGGGCAAACTGTGTACATCAACTTGTTACCCGAGCTCGATTTAAAACAGCAGCTTGAGCAGTGGCGTCAAAGCCAAGGGCAGAAGTCACTAAAAAATACCCTTGCGACAATTTTACCAAAACGCTTTGTTGAAATGCTGCATGACACGAAAGCGATCCCTGATTGCAATGTAAACCAACTAAGCCATGCACAAATCGACGCATTACATGACTACATTCACAATTGGCAAATTAAACCCAACGGCACCGAAGGTTACAGAACAGCCGAAGTAACGCTTGGCGGTGTAGACACCGACGAGTTAAGCTCAAAAACCTTCGAAGCGAAAAAGTCACCGGGCCTTTATTTTATCGGCGAAGTCACCGACGTCACCGGTTGGCTAGGCGGCTATAACTTCCAATATGCCTGGAGCTGCGGCTTTGCAGCAGGGCAGTATTGTTGAGTTACTAGTTACTAGTTACTAGTTGCGAGTTGCAAGGGGAAAGGTGTTAGTGGTTAGTGGTTAGTGGTCAGGTCACAGGCGCTAGGCTCTAGGAGCTAGGTTAGCACTTGCTTGTAGGTCGTGCTTTAGCGCGCTGGAGGGATTTGTAATCCGAAACTGAAAAGTACCAGAAGAACAGCATTTAGGTTGATAAGACATGAATCTAAGGAAAGATGAAAACAAATTAATCGGTAAGCATGTTTTTTTAAACGGTAAAGTTGTGGCGGATAAAATGGCACAGCGAATTGATTATTTAAAAAATAACGTAATGTTAGTCGTTGCATATTCCGATGATGGGTGGTCAACTTTACTGCGAGATCCTAATGATGGGCGTCTTTGGGAGCTAGTCTACGACGACTCAAGCTTTCATGGCGCAGGTGCACCGAGTTTGATTCACTTAACGCTGGATAATGCGAAAAACAAATACAAATTCAAGTAAGAGAATTAATGAACAGCTAACGCTGTCGAACAAAGCCTCGCACTCGCAGACCTAAGGTTTGCACTAGCGGGGCTTTGTTTTTTCTGGAGTAGCTTGCTTGGATTTTGTTTTCAAAACTGGCTAAGCTGCTCAATGAAAAGAACCGCTTGCTGGCATGGGTGAGGTAGTGACAAAAGCAAGACCTAACCCCATGTGTTTAAAGCGAAGAAAAAGGTGCATGATTTTTAATGACTGAAATTACAAAAATTCAAAGATTGGTCTGTAGTGAATTTAATGCTGACTTTGTATCATCTCCCGAAGATATGAAAGTTGGGATTTCTCGTAACGTCAAGCAAGGGGTTATTCCTATTAATGGACTAAGACACTCCCCTGAAGGAGATACAACAGGTTGGTACATTTGGGGGGGAGAAGAGTTTTCTGAAGAACCTGATTTTTTCGTTCCTCTTCATGTTGCTCATTTAAGTGAGAGGTGTCCTGATATCAAAAAGTATCTTGCGCTACCTCCGGGTTATAGGTTTTTAATCGCAGGAGATTATGTTGATGTTTGGTTTGATGAGTCTTTATTAAATATTTGACGACATAGTTTGAATTCTAAGCTTCACACTCGCGGGGGTTTTTTGTTGTTTTCAACTTTGATGATATTCTCGATAGATTAATTAATTGTGTGGTATCCAATTTAAGATGAAAGGAATAACTCATCTGCTAGAAGTTCAACAGAAGTGTTGTGAACACTATAGTGCACAATATACACCAGTTGACGAGGAGCAAATGGTAGTAATATCTGACGGTGTATATGAGGGGCTGCCTTTAGAAGGAGTTCGTTACCCTTCACCGGACCATATGAGCGGTTGGTGGTTAACCACTGACGAATATAATGGAGATATTTCGAGTTTAAAAACGGTTCACTTTACTCATATTGTAAAATATAGACCTGAAGTAGCTATTTATATGGCTTTGCCACCTGGTTATCGATTCATGCTGGGTGGAGGGCAAGAACATGTTTGGTTTGATGAAAAAGTAGCAAACGACAAATAGATAATATCTTTTTAATTCAGAGCTTCGCACTCTCGGGCTTTGTTCTTAATAAACATGGCTCAAAGAAGTAACTCGATATCTTATATTTGCACCTAAAGCCTAGCACCTAGCACCTAGTAACTAAACTAGACAACTATAATGTTACCCATTTATTTTTCATGCATATGATTGGTGATAAGTAGTTAAGCAAAACCATTGGGGATAAGCTAAATCATTTTCTGACGCCATGTGCGAGGTAGTGGCAAAAAGCAAAAGCCCATGTGTATGTAAATAACCTAGATCAGTAAGTATAAAGCTGGAAGAAAATGATTATTGAAATTACGAAGTGGTCCACGGGTTTTAGAAAAATATCTTTTAATAAGGTATTGCGTCGAGAGTTGAAAATGACGATTGCAGAGGCAAAGACCACTGTGAATGAAATTCTTGTGGGAAATATTGTAAGGATGCCATACACAAAAGAGTTGGAACTCGAGATTAAGAAAGCAGAATTATCTTACGACCTTATTGATGATTAAAAATTAAGAGGATTCTACCTTAGTTTGAATCCAAATATATTCTTAGTGGAATCTGGGGTTGTTTTCAAAAACAGTGACTCAAAGAAGAAACACGATGTCTTTTATTTGCGCCTAGCACCTAGCACCTAGCACCCAAAACCTAGAATCAATTCTTGCCACCCCAAATGACGCCCTACATAATTTTGATAGCTGATAGCTGATAGCTGATAGCTGATAGCTGATAGCTGATAGCTGATAGCTGATAGCTGATAGCTGATAGCTAATTTATAGTCTATTCTTTCATTTTACTGAGTAGTAATAATGTATTGGACTCGGGTTGCCCATGAAACTTAATGACGTACAGATGTTTGTTAATCCTATTTATCGGTTAATAGAAATTACACCTATCCCTGTCATTGTTTCCTCGCCTAGCGGTAAACTCGAATATGCAAACCCGGCACTAAAACAACTATTAGGTTACGAAGGCGATGAAGTGTACGCAGATGATGTTGTTATAACTCATGCTGATGACAGAGAGTTAAATAAAGCTATTCGTGCCAAGCTTAATCAGTTTCCTGAGCAGCCCTTACAAATCGAAAAGCGTTACATGCATAAGTTGGGTCATGCTATTTATTGTCAGCTGAATATTGTTGCTGAGATGGATAATGACGGTAATGTTGTGCGTTATATTTCGCAAATTATTGACTTAACAACAGTCAATAAAGAGGCGGCCGCGGATATTTTGCTGACCCATTTAGTTGATAAATCGAATGATGCCATCTTTGTTGCAAACCCTCAGTTTGGCCAAATCCTTAATTGTAATCAATTTGCTTATAGGTGCTTAGGTTATGAAAAGGAGGAGCTTTTAAAACTAACCATTCCAGACATTAACCCTGACTACGATACCAAGGCTAAATGGCAAGAAAGGGTGGCGCGTATAAAAGCTCAAGAAACCACTATTTTTGAGTCGTGCTTAAAACAAAAAGATGGTCAGGTTTTTCCTACAGAAGTGAGTGTGTGTCATATCGACCATCAAGGGAAAAGCTATCTTCTTGCGATTGTGCGTGACATTTCAGCTCGAAAAAATAAAGAGCAGGCTTTGATTGAGCTTGCGAATCTTGACCCGCTTACTCAATTACCGAACCGTCGTTATCTAGAGCAATTATTAAATGATGTATTTAGTGAAAATGGTGATGTGGCTGAGGGAATGGGCTTTATTTATATCGACTTAGATGATTTTAAACAAATCAACGATCAGCATGGTCATGCACTAGGCGATGAAGTTTTGGTATGGGTTGCAAAGCAACTTAAAGCTGCCGTCAGAAGTACCGATTATGTGATAAGAATGGGGGGAGATGAGTTTTTAGTGACTATTTCAGGCGTAACTAATACGACGATTCTGAATCGCTTGGCACATAAAATTGCGGATCAATTTTCAGCCCCTTTTAGTTGTAAAGGTAAGTCAATTGAAGTCACAGCAAGTATCGGTGTGACAGCGCATTTTCTCGGCGATGGTGTGTATGCAGCAAACCAGCTAATTGAAGAAGCAGATGCGGCTATGTACCAAGCTAAAAAGCAACCCGGAACAACCATCATTCACTTTAGCTAATGGTTTTAACGCCTTAAGTTGCTCTGAAACTTGAAACTTGAAACTTGAAACTTTCCCCTCAAGCAGCCACTTCAACACAATTACGGCCGTTACTTTTCGCTTTATACAATGCTTTGTCGGCAATGGTGAGGGTTTCTTTCACAGTTGTTGAAGCATGAGCCACGCTATGTACACCAATACTCACGGTAAACTGCACGGTTTGCACCTCATCAATTGTGATGTAAGTTTCTTGGGCTTTTTGGCGAATTCGCTCGGCAATTTGCTTGGCATCAAGTAGGTTACAATTGAGTAGTAACACAAACTCTTCGCCGCCGTAACGGCAGGCTATATCAGCAAGGCCTTGCTCTGAGGTGAGTATGTTGGCAAATGCGATAATGACTTTATCGCCAACATCGTGACCATATGTGTCGTTAATGTTTTTGAAGTGGTCGAGATCAGCAATTAGTAGGGTTAACTCTTGCTGATTGCTTGCCATAGCAGCAATCAATTCCTCACTTTTTCTGTCAAAGTAACGGCGGTTGTAAAGGCCTGTCATAGGATCTGTATCGACTAGGCGGTTGAGCTCAGTTTGCTGTGCTTTAATTTTTTCGAGGCTCTTAATTCGATAAGAAAGAATAAACGCCATCATTAACGCCTCTAGCAAAATACCTATGCCTACACCGTGGCTATTAATCACGTTTGCGTCGCTGATCCCTTTGTAATAAAGCACCGCCAGCATATTAAAAATAACGAACATAGAGTGGCCGAGCAAAAAGTATTTTGCCAGCGTATTACCTTTGCGCCACAGTGAAATAGATACCCCAAATGTCACCGTCATCATTAAAGCTGCTAAGCTGCTAGCAGGTTTTAATGCCCCCACAATATCGAACAAGCTATAGATAAAGTCAGCAACCAGTAGGAACAAGATAATCGACAGCGCGATATGCTCTTTAGGGTAATGCTTTTTGGTTTCGAAAATGAGCATTACAAAAATTACTAAAAAGCTTGGCATGCTCAGTAAGTTAGAATTGAGCTGTAATAGCTCAGCACTAAAAATACCAAAGAAGTTAGCAGCAACACCATAAGATAGCGCCACCCAAACCGTGCCAGAGATAAGATATAGGGCGTAAACAATGTTCTCGATTTTACGTGCCGATAAATACAAGAAGAAGTTATAAATCATTAGCGCTAACATCATCCCGACAAGCAGCGCAATGTAATTACCATTCCCGACAAGGGCTCTCTTTGAATGCTCTTCATCAAAAATAGCTAATGCAAACCACTGATGAGAAAAGGTGACGCTTTTTATATAAATTGTTTTTTGCTGGTTAGGAGCAATATAAAACGAAAACACGGCACTGCCACCAAACATGTTGGCTTTAGGCCCTGTTTTATCAAGTTGAATAACCGATTGGTTTATCAGTTGTGCTGATTGTGTTTCGTAAAAGCTGACTTCTTCTAAATGATAGGCATCTGGGTTATGCACAAATAAGCGTAGGGTATCGCTGTAGCTATTTTTTATAACTATTTTTGACCACGTCGTTTTAGCGTCGGTGCCTAAAGTAAGCTCGTTTTGACTGTTGATAAAATTTTGCTGCTGAACTTGTGAAAGAGGCATAGTGCCTGTGCTATCAATAAAATAGCTCATAGCAAATTGAGTGAGGTCAACGCTATGTTGATCGATATTAACAATCGGGGAGTTATCGGCACGGCTTTGGCTAGTCATGCTTAGGCATAATGAGTAGAAAACAAAAAGCAGTAAAAAGCGCGCAATCATCCCTAATGCCTGTGTCCAATAAATATAATGATAAAGTTTTATTTTTAACGTAAACCGCTGCCTTGTCGAGTAAATTATCAACGAAAATAAAAAAGCCGCTAATTTAGCGGCTTTGTTGGTTGCGAAAATAAGAATTAACGTAGGTCGAAACGATCTAGCGTCATTACTTTAGTCCATGCTGCTACGAAGTCATCAACGAACTTTTGTTTAGCATCGTCAGAGGCATACACTTCAGCAATTGAACGTAGCTCTGAGTTTGAACCGAAGATTAAATCTACTGGTGTTGCTGTCCACTTAAGTTTGCCTGACTTACGGTCACGGCCTTCGTAAACACCTTCCTCAGAAGACTTAGACCACTTCGTTGACATATCTAATAGGTTAACGAAGAAATCGTTGCTTAATGTGCCAGGCTTTTTCGTGAATACACCGTGTTTAGTTTGGTCAGTATTCGCGTTAAGGGCACGCATACCACCTAGTAGTGCAGTCATTTCTGGTACTGATAAGCTTAGTAAATCAGCACGTTCAACTAACATTTCAGCCGGTGATTTCCATGCTGAGCTGTAGTAGTTACGGAACGCATCTGCCGTTGGCTCAAGTACTTCGAATGATTCAACGTCAGTCATTTCTAATGATGCGTCCATACGGCCTGGCTTGAATGGTACTGCGATAGAGAAACCTGCGTCGCTTGCTGCTTTTTCGATTGCAGCCGCACCACCAAGAACAATCATATCTGCGAGTGAAATTTCTTTACCGCCAGATGCTTTTTTGTTGAACTTAGTTTGGATTTTCTCAAGTTTGCTAAGTACTTTAGCTACTTCTTTCGGGTTGTTTACCGGCCAATCTTTTTGCGGAGCAAAGCGAATACGTGCACCGTTTGCACCACCACGCATATCTGTGTCGCGGTAGCTTGCTGCTGATGCCCAAGCAACACGCACTAGTTCAGATACAGATAAACCTGAATCTAAGATGCTAGCTTTAAGTGACGCGATATCTTTGCTATCAACTAGTTTGTGGTCAACCGCAGGGATATAGTCTTGCCAAATTAATACTTCTTCTGGCACTAAGTCACCTAGGTAACGAGCACGTGGGCCCATATCGCGGTGGTTTAGTTTGAACCATGCTTTAGCAAATGCCAGTTCGAATTCTTTCGGGTCGTTTAAGAAACGCTGTGAGATCTTACGGAACTCAGGATCTGCTTTTAACGCGATATCAGTTGTGAACATGATAGGCGCATGACGCTTACCTTTAATGTGCGCATCTGGCACTAGGTTAGACGCTTGACCATTTTCAGGGATCCACTGAGTCGCACCTGCAGGGCTCTTAGTTTTAACCCACTCAAAGCTGAATAAGTTTTGTAGGTAGTTGATTGACCAACGTGTTGGTGTCACTGTCCATGCACCTTCAAGACCTGAAGTGATGGTATCTTCAGAGTGACCTTTACCACATTTGTTTTTCCAACCTAAGCCTTGCTCTTCGATACCTGCTGCTGCTGGCTCTTTTTCTAAACACGTTGCTTTTTTCGCGCCGTGTGCTTTACCAAAGCTGTGACCACCGGCGATTAGCGCAACGATTTCTTCATCGTTCATTGCCATGCGGCCGAATGATAAACGAATGTCTTCTGCAGCTAGAAGTGGATCAGGGTTACCGTGAGGGCCCTCTGGGTTTACATAGATTAAGCCCATCTCAACTGCCGCTAATGGGCCTTTAAGTTTACCTTTTTTGTCACGACGTTCGTCAGTTAACATTTTGCCTTCAGGGCCCCAGTATACGTAATCTGGTTCCCAATCGTCTTCACGACCACCGGCATAACCGAAGGTTTTGAAGCCCATTGATTCAAGCGCAACATTGCCTGTTAACGCCATTAAGTCAGCCCAAGAAATGCTGCGACCGTATTTTTGTTTAATAGGCCAAAGTAAACGACGCGCCTTATCAAGGTTCGCGTTATCAGGCCAGCTGTTTAATGGGTCGAAACGTTGTTGACCACCGCCTGCGCCACCACGACCATCAAAAGTACGGTAAGTACCTGATGCGTGCCACGCCATACGGATGAAGAACGGACCATAGTGACCGTAGTCAGCAGGCCACCAATCTTGAGAATCAGTCAATACTTTCTCAATATCAGCTTTCACTGCGTTTAGGTCTAACTTTAAGAATTCTTTTTTGTAATCAAAGTAAGGACCCATAGGATCAGACTCTGCGCCATGGGCACGAAGTTGGCTAAGATCTAATTGCTCTGGCCACCAGAATTGGTTTGATTTGATGTCGTTTGTAGCTTGTACGCCTGTTGCCACCAACAGTGATACCGCAACAGCTACTTTAGACAAAGCTGACGTTGATTTCTTAAACATTGTGTTGTCTCCAGTTAGAAGTTGGGTGAAATATAGATTTGTTCTGGTTAACTTTCCACTTACAAACTGGGGTTTAAATCGATTGATAAAATCGAAAAAATAGATGGTGTGATTGATTTTATAGAACAGAGCCAGCAAAAATGCTGGCTCTGGGTGAGGTTTGCAGTAAGCTTTAATTTAGCTTATTGCTTATTCTTCAATAAAGGGTACACCATTTTTGATCCACTCAGCGGCTGGTTTGCCTTTTAAGTAATGATCAAAATATTCCATCATGCGTACTGAGAAATCCACTTGGTTAGGAAATTTCTTCAGGTGATGTGGTTCACCTTCGTATTGTAAGAAGGTGGCATCTTTACCTGCACGACGAAGCGCTAGGTAGTATTGAACACCTTCGTGCCATGGCACAGCATCATCTTTGTCGCCAAACATAATCAGAATTGGGGTATTCACTTTATCGGCGAAGAACACTGGTGAGTTTTCGATGTATAGCTCTGGCGCTTCGAATAACGTTTTACCAATGCGACTTTGACCTGTTTCGTATTGGAACTGACGTGCAAGACCTGATTTTAAGCGAATACCGCTATATGCACTGGTCATGTTAGATACTGGCGCACCCGATACAACCGCCTTAAACATATCTGTTTGCGTGATCATAAAGGCACTTTGGTAGCCTGCCCATGAGTGACCTTGTAAACCAATTTTATCTGGATCAGCAATGCCTAAATCAATCAACTTTTGAGTGGCGTTGATCATCGTTTGAGTTGACGATTTACCTGGGTGACCAATTTCAAAACGGATATCTGGTAAGAAAATCGCATAACCATTTGAGGTAAACATCGGGAAGTTAGGACGATGATTTAATTCCATTTTCGGGAAGTCATACATGCGTTGGCTCATATAGCGGTAGAAGTACACAACCACCGGAACCTTATCGCCTTTTTTGTAGCCCGCAGGCTTAATTAATACGCCTTGTAAATCTTCCCCATCAAACCCTTTGTAGCTAATAAGCTCAGGTTTTTCACCCCATGCAAAGTTGCTAATTTGTGGGTTTAGGTTGGTAACACGTTGTGGCTTTTTAAAGCTAAAGTCAGTTTGGTAGTAATCAGGGAATTGCTGATATGTTTGTGCAGTAAATAGGTATTTGTCGGCATTTTTCGCCTTTTTAACTACATCATAGCGCTTTTTACCTGAAAGTACTTTGCTTACTTTATTGTTTGTTAAGTCAAGTTTGGCAATTTCAGTTTGCTTATCTTGCAGGTTCTTTGCACTTAGCAATAATGTTTCATCTTTGGCAAAGCCCACTTGGTCTTTATCAAGTTTAATAACACGATATTGGGTATTGGTTTCTTTACCTTGAGTTAGGCGCGTTGCTTTTTGTGTTGTGACATCAAAAGCCCAAATATCAAATTTACTGTAAACCAGTACTTGGCTGCTGTCGTTTAACCAGCCTGCAAAACCATAACCCGGTTGAGGCGAAGGGTAGTCATGTTTATCATCAGCAAAAATAGCGTTAATTGCTTTAGATAAGGTTGAAACCTTGTTGTTACCTAAATCTTTAAGCTGCACTTGGCTATCTTGGAAAAATGCCGCAAATTGACCATTAGGCGCAAGGCTTGGTCTAAACGGATAGTCGCTGACAATAGCGGTTTGTTTACCAGTTTTAACATCAACACTGAAGTAATCTGCGTAAAAACCGCCATACATAACACGTTCTAGGTAAGGTCGGTCTGAATAACCTAATAGCGCTTCGCGATGAGTATTTAGCGAAACCTCAGGCATGTTAGGCGTGCTTAACTGCACAACTTGCTGACCATTTACATGATATACCGCTTGGTAGTGACGAAGCTTATTCGCTTTGTTCCATTGCTGCTCTTCGCGTGGCTTAATTTCAGCGTCTTTATTGTGCCAAACGTTAAGGCCCTTTTGGTCGCGAATGGTATCGAAATCATATAAAGAGGCTTCATCTTTGTATTCTTTTAGGGTAACTTTTGCAGCGAGTTTAGGGTGGTTTTCAAAGTATAAACGAGCACCATCTTCAGACCATTTTAGCGATGCTGTTTTGCCAATAGTCCAGCTACTATCTGCAGAGTTAATGGTTGAAAGCGCCCCATTTTGTAAAAGCTGTAAGCTGTGGTCACGACGGCGTGTATCATCATTCACATAATTACCAATTAATAGCGCTGCGGTATTGCTGTTTGGTTGCCAAGCTATTTTATTTGCCACCACACCCGGCTCATCAATCAGTACACTCGTTGCAAAGCCATTATTAAGCGCAACTAATACAACTTGGTTGTCGGCACCATCACTGTAGCTTTGGCTTGCTAATAATTGCTCGCCAGTGCTACTCATTGCATAACTAAATACATTATCTACAGTGTGAGTGGTTTTGTCTTGAAGGTTAACAAGCACTAAATCAAAGCTTTTATCTTTTTTGTCTGGCTTGATTTCGCTGCTGTTTTCGTCTTTTTCTTCGCTGTCTTTTTTATCTGCTTTCTTATCTAGTCGGTAAGCAAGCCATACACCATCATCTGATAACGCATAGTCTTTTACATCGTTAAAGGTTTGTTGCTCACCATTTTTAGTATTCACTAAAACAAGGTTGTTTTTTAGCTGGTCTTTTTTCTTGGTAGTTTCTTTTTCAAGTAGGGTAGGTACCTGAGTAAAAGCGACCCAGTTTGCTGCTTTATTAATAGTTGGGCGAGTACCACGCTCAACGCTAGTTAGCAGGGTGTTGTTGTTTAATGTATAAACCTGACCTTGTGCATTACCGCGATAAGGGTCGGCACTAAAGCTAAGAATTTGGCCATCTTCAGAAAGTTGGGTGCCTTTTGCGTATTTAAAATCAAACACGTCTTTAAATTGCAGAGCTTCTTTTGCACTAACCTGTGCATTACCAAGGCTTGTCACCAAGGCTAAGCTCAAAAGTGATAATTGCGCTTTCATTCATCTTTCTCGTTGTTTTTAAATTGATGCACCCAGTGTAGCGTTTTTAATAAACAATTCGAGTAGATACGATAAGTGGCGTGTTTGGGGAGGTGAGCTGATAGCTGTAAGCTTTAAGCTTTAAGCTATAAGCTAAAAAAGTGGTCGTAGGTTTTGTTAAAAGGGTAGCAGCGGGTTTACCCCGCGTAATTTTAATTTCACCGTTGCGCGATATGAAATCGCGCCTACGGCTAATTTCCTACAACCAAATCTTTTGCAGTTCTGGCCATTGTTTTTCAAATTGTGCACTTGGTTTTGCTTTAAAGTCGCTGCGCACGAATTGATTCATCTTACCTTCTACATAGGCGAGTAAGAAGTTGGCTAGGGTGCTTTCGTCTGACTGGAATGCTTTACCTTCGCGAAGTTTGCGTTCGCGTAGCACTTGCTTGAACTGAGTTTCTAGCTTTTCAAATAAGCCCTGTACACGTTCACGTAAACGCTCTTGTTCACCTTGTAAGGCATCACCGGTCAAAATGCGGGTAATGCCCGGGTTTTTCTCGGCGAAGGCTAACAATAACAGCAAAATATTGTATACACGTGTTTGGCTTTCTTTCTCATTTTCTAAAATGAGGTTAATGCGTGATAACAGGGTATCTTCAATAAACTCGATTAGGCCCTCAAACATCCGTGCTTTACTCGGAAAATGACGATATAACGCAGCTTCAGACACACCTACTTCAGCCGCGAGTTTTGCGGTGGTGATACGTTGACCTGGGCTGGTTTCTAACATTTGTGCGAGTGCTTGCAGAATCTGCTCTTTGCGATTACTTCTTTTTGTCGCAGGCATGACCATTCCTTTCTTATAATTTATTACTTGCGCTGTTGGGAGTCAGACAAGCCATTTTTTGTGCAAATGAGTGGCTTATGTTAATGTTTTATTCAGTTTCTTTCCAGCATTTTTACAAACGCTTGGCAAGCTCAGTCATTACGCTCATGGCTAAATCTTTTTTACTTCCCATTGCTAAATCTAGCTGCTCATTGTGCCAGAAGAGTGTTAAAGCATTATGATCAGAATTAAAGCCAAGGCCTTCTTTTGATACGTCATTTGCGCAGATCATATCGAGGTTTTTGTTCTTTAATTTACCTTGAGCATAGCTTGCAACATCTTGAGTCTCTGCCGCAAAGCCAACGGTATAAGGGCGGTTTTCGCTAAGCGCAGCGACGTTAGCGATAACATCTGGGTTTTTAACTAAGGTAAGGGTCAGTTCATCACCTTGCTTTTTCATCTTTTGCTCATGAATTGCTGCTGCACGGTAATCAGCCACTGCTGCACAGCCGATAAAAGCATCCGATTGCGCGGCAAGCTTCATTGAGGCGGTAAGTAATTGCTCAGCACTTTCTATATTAGTAAGCAGGGCATTAGCAGGTGCTTTAATTGTTACGGGGCCTGAAATCAGATTTACCTTTGCACCTAGCGCAAGTGCAGCTTCTGCAAGGGCATAACCCATTTTGCCTGAGCTGTGATTAGAGATATAACGAACAGGGTCGAGGGCTTCTCGGGTTGGTCCTGCTGTAATCGTGATGGTTTTGCCTTTAAGTAGTGGCTCTACTTCAGGTTGTGTACAAAGCGCGACTAACTCATGAGGCTCTAACATGCGGCCTGCTCCAACATCACCACAGGCTTGCTCGCCTTTACCTGGGCCCCAAATAGCCACGCCACGCTCGTTAAGTGTGGCAAGGTTTGATTGTGTAGCAGGGTGGGCATACATTTGTTGGTTCATTGCAGGTGCAACCGCCACTTTTGCTGGGGTGGCGAGTAGTAGGGTCGTCAGTAAGTCATCCGCAATACCCATCGCCATTTTTGCTAAAATATTACTGGTTGCTGGGGCGACTAATATAAGGTCTGCCCATTTGGCAAATTCGATATGACCCATTGCGGCTTCTGCTGCTGGGTCGAGTAATGAATCAGAAACAATCTCACCGCTAACCGCTTGCATAGTTAAAGGAGTAATAAAGTGTTTGGCTGAGTCGGTCATGACGACTTTTACTTCACAGCCTTGATCTTTTAAACGGCGAACAAGTTCTGCGCATTTATAGGCTGCAATACCACCACTCATACCTAGCAGGATTTTTTTATTTACTGATTTTGTCATTACGTGAAATTTAACCTTTGTCGATATGGGCTAACGATAGCAAATCTTTACCGATAGCATGAAGTTTTCTTTTATACAGACAGGAAAAAATTGGATTTTATAGTACAGTTTAATAAGTGGAATAGTTGTTTTAAGGATGAAGCAATGCCATTAACCGATCTACCTTTATCAGCAAGGCCGCGGGAGAAGTTACTTGCCCAAGGCGCCAAAGCACTCTCAGATGCAGAGTTATTAGCAATCTTCTTACGTACCGGTGTGCCGGGCATGAATGCCATTGAGCTGGCTGAGCACCTGCTCGATATAAACAGCACTTTGCACGACTTATTTAATGCATCTGAACAAGAGTTTTGTGCCCAAAAGGGTTTAGGAGCTGCTAAGTATGTGCAGCTTCAAGCGGTACTTGAGCTAAGCCGGCGCTATATGCTTGAGCAATGTAAGCGCGAGGCGCTATTTACTTCGCCGCAAGCAGTGTATGACTATTTAACTATTCAGCTGCGAGGCTTACAGCAAGAAGTATTTATGGTGCTGTACTTAGATAGTCAAAACCAGCTAATTAAAGACGAAGTACTTTTTTACGGCACTATTAATGCCGCTTCTGTGTACCCTCGCGAAGTTGTTAAAGCTGCACTGCGTAATAATGCGGCGGCACTAATACTTGCTCATAACCACCCAAGTGGGGTTGCTGAACCTAGTCAGGCCGATAAATTAATCACCACAAAATTACAGCAAGCCTTAGCCTTAATTGATATAAATGTGCTGGATCACATCATAGTGGGTGGTGAAAATTGTGTTTCGTTTGCTGAAAGAGGGCTTATATAGAGCCAACTGTATTAGAGAGTGTGTTAAAAATGAGCAGTTTAGGGCGATTTTAGAAATTAGTTTAATTTAAATGCAGTTTTTACTTTCCCTAAGGGCATTCGATCTTTATAATTAGCCGCTATCAAATTTACACATGAGCTGATTGGATAAGATCTGTTACTTGATCTTTGCCTGTATAAGCTGTATAAAGAGCGCCCTTCGATTTATCCCGGGGCACAAATACTGGCCTAAGGGAAAATTAAGCTCGAGCGAAGTTATTGGAGATATATAGACATGTCTAAAGTATGTCAAGTTACAGGTAAGCGTCCAGCGGTTGGTAACCACCGTTCACACGCGAGAAACGCGACTAAACGTCGTTTCCTACCTAACCTACAAACTCACCGTTTTTGGGTTGAAAGTGAAAAACGTTTTGTAACACTACGCACTACTACTAAAGGTATGCGTATTATCGATAAAAAAGGCATCGACGCGGTTCTTACAGAAATCCGTGCTCGTGGCGAAAAAGTTTAAGGAACTGAATCATGCGCGATAAGATCCGTTTAGTTTCAACTGCTGGTACTGGTTTTTTCTACACTACCGACAAGAACAAGCGTAACATGCCTGAAAAAATGGAAATCAAAAAATACGATCCTAAAGCTCGTAAACACGTGATTTTCAAAGAAGCTAAAATCAAGTAATTTTAGTTTTCAGAATTCAAAAACCCAGCCTCGGCTGGGTTTTTTGTTTTTTGCAACTTAGAAAATCTTAATAGAGCACAATAATCTAGCTTGGCTTGCTGTTTTATCTTGCTTAATTATCAATCTAAGCGTAAAATGCGCGCTCATTTCGGCTTATTAAATTTAATTCCTTGCCTTAAACCGACTGGCCGAAACGGTAGAAGGCTCTATTAACCGTAAGGAATATCCATGCGTCATTACGAAATCGTATTCATGGTTCACCCTGATCAGAGTGAGCAAGTACCTGGTATGATCGAACGTTATACTGGTTCTATCACTGAAGCTGGTGGTACTATCCACCGTCTTGAAGACTGGGGCCGTCGTCAATTGGCTTACCCAATCGACAAGCTTCACAAAGCTCATTATGTTCTTATGAACGTTGAAGCACCTACTGAAGTAATCAGCGAGCTAGAAACTACTTTCCGCTACAACGATGCAGTGCTTCGTAACTTAGTTATGCGTACTAAAGACGCTGTAACTGAAGCATCTCCTCTTGCGAAAGAAGAGAAGAAAGAAGCACCAGCTGCTTAATCGTTTTGAGTTCAAGCATGGCGCTTGCAGTTGAGACAAAAAGATGAGCCAACCGCTTAATCCTTATATGAATCAGCTGACACTATCTGGGGTTGTTTGTAAAACACCTAAATATAGTCAAAGCCCTGCTGGTATACCGCATTGTATTTTTGTTCTTGAACATAAATCGATGCAAGTTGAAGCAGACCTTAACCGTAATAGTTATGTCAGGCTTCAAGTTGTTGCCAGCGGCACGCCAATGCAACAACAAACTCAACAATTGCACGTTGGGCAACAAGTGCAAGTGACGGGGTTTTTAAACCGTCACGAAGGCCGAAACGGCTTAAGCCAATTGGTCTTGCATGCTCAACATATAGAAAGAATTTTTTGAGGAATTTTACTCATGGCACGTTATTTCAGACGTCGTAAGTTCTGCCGCTTTAAAGCGGAAGGCGTACAACAAATCGATTATAAAGATCTAGCTACTCTTAGAAACTATGTTACAGAAAGTGGCAAAATCGTACCTAGCCGTATCACAGGTACTAGCGCTAAATATCAGCGTCAGCTAGCAACTGCTATCAAGCGTGCTCGCTACTTAGCCCTTCTTCCATACACTGACTTACATAAGTAAGCAGCGGATTAACAGTTTTTAAAAGGTGTAGAGACATGCAAGTTATTCTACTAGACAAGATCGCAAACCTAGGTGGCCTAGGTGACCAGGTTGTAGTTAAATCTGGCTTCGCACGTAACTTCCTTTTCCCACAAGGTAAGGCAGTTCCTGCAACTAAAGCTAACATCGAAACTTTCGAAGCACGTCGTGCTGATTTAGAAGCTAAGATCGCTGAAGATCTAGCTGCTGCTCAAGCTCGCGCTGACAAGTTAGAAGCATTAGCTGAAGTTACACTAGTTTCTAAAGCTGGTGACGAAGGCAAGTTATTCGGTTCTATCGGTACTCGCGACATCGCTGAAGCTATTTCAGCTGTTGGCGTTGAAGTTGCTAAATCAGAAGTTCGTTTACCTCTAGGTACTATCCGTGAGACTGGCGAATTTGACGTAGCAATCGCAGTACACTCAGACGTATCGGCTACTATCAAAGTAATCGTTATCGCTGAAGCTTAATAGCAATATTAAGTAAAAAAAGCCGCACTTAGGTGCGGCTTTTTTGTGCCCGAAATTTATAAATTGTAGCATTTTGTACCGCTATTGCTTCTTCGTTGATCATCCAATAGTATTGGTTTCTATATTTTAAACATATAAATGCCATCCTATAATCTTACCTATATTACAAACATACATTCTTTTTTCTTAATTTTTTTGTTCTTATCAGTATAATCGAATGAGTAAAAGTAAATTGGTTAAAATTGACACTGACAACGCTGTCATTTATATTGTGCTGGTTAAAAAGTATTAAGGGGTTGAGGTTGAAAAGTGCATTAGTACCACATGGAATGGGTAAACAAACAGGCTTTACATTAGTAGAAATTCTTATCGTGATCGCTATTTTAGGGATTTTATATAGCGTAGCATTGCCTGCTTACACTGAGCACATGCAACGTAGTCGCCGTGCTGATATTCAACAAGAGTTACTGCAATACAGCGCCAGCCTTGAACGTATTTATTCACGAAATGGTGGCTACCCTAATGCATTCGTAACTCAAAATACCGACTATTACACCTTTACCTACACAGCAACAGATAAAGTATCAGGTGCTGTAAGCGACTTTAAAAATCGTGGCTACAGTTTAAAAGCCGCTCCTAAATCGGGTTCGGCGCAAGCAAGTGATCGCTGTGGTGACTTAACCGTTAAACATGATGGTAGTTATAGCGCTTCATTTAGTGATTGCTGGGAGTAACACAATTGCGTCGAATTGCAGGGTTTACCTTAATTGAGTTAATGGTTGTGCTGAGTGTTATTGGCATTATGGCAGCCCTTGCTTTTCCGTCTTTTAGCCAACAAATTTTGCAAGATCGCGTGGTAACAACTGCAAATCAATTAAATAGCGCTTATAAATTTGCACGCAGTGAAGCGGTCAAACGCGACAAACCTATTAACCTAGTTGTCAGTAATAATAGCTGGCAAGTGACCCTCAACGAGGGCGGGGTAGACACAGTTTTAAAAGAATTTTCGGTCACAAAAAGCGGTGTTACCGTCAATTTAGTCGCATTGGCTATTAGTGCTAGTGGCGAAGTTGATAAACAAGCTGAAATTTTAGTGAAAGATGAGCACACAAATACCACTGATTACGTGATGTGTGTGCTTAAAAGTGGCCAAAACTGGTTAGTAGAAAATTCACAGCGAGGATGTGCATGAATAAGCAGGCAGGCTTTTCATTATTAGAAGTGATGATTTCAGTGGTGATCGCTGGCATCGCATTATTAGGCTTGGCGGCAGCGCAGCTCAAATCGCTGCAATATGCAACCAATAGCTTTAATTACACCGTGTCACTTATTCAAGGGCAAAATACCATTGAGCGTTTGTGGCCGCGTATTTGTGAAATTCAAAAAACCAATACCGCACTTTTTCAAGACGCGACATTTAGAGCTTCCCTCGCGCCACAAGTGAGTGATTATCAACTGACAATCCCAGCTACTTACAGTGATGATATGCAAGTTAATGTGGCTTGGGTTGATAAGCGCATGATAGACAATGCAGAAAATCAAATTAGTCTAAATGCCAGTTTCCCTGATTTAACGGCGGTTTGCTCATGAATAAACACGTTCAGGGTTTTACCTTAGTTGAACTGATGGTGGCATTGGCAGCAGGCGCTTTTTTATTAGCTGGGGTGAGCTTGTCTTACTCGGCGATAAAAAGCACGATTGAAGTGAGTAAAGAGCTTGAAAACGCTCAAGAAGTGATTCGCTATACCAGTAAAGTATTCAACCGCAGCATAAAGCAAACACAACTAACACCCACCATAAGTGCAGATAAAAGCACAATTACTATTACTCAGCCAAGTGGTGTCATTGCTTGTGATGGCTCTGCGACAACTGCGCAGGTGGTTGAAGTATATAGCTTAAATGGTAGCAACTTAATGTGTTCACTCGATGGTGCGGCCTCAGAGCGATTACTGACAGGAATCGAAGCTTTGTCATTTGATATCGCCGGTGAGCTTGTCACAGTCACTGTAAAGCCAAATGATTTACCTGCGCAATTTGGCAATGGCATTAATATTGATATTGCGTTAACTAATGCAATATTAGTCAAAGCATACGGAGCTGGCAGTGTATAACAAACAAAATGGTTTCACCCTAATTACAGTGTTGATCTTAACCAGTATGGCCAGCATCGTGGTGCTTAGTTCGCTGCGTGAAAACATTGTTCAAGAGCGCTTAAGTGGTAACTTTCAAAAGAAATTAAACAGTCGCTTAATGGCTGAAAAAGGTGTGTTTGAACAAGCTAAGTTATTGCAACAAACCTTGAATGAGGAAGGTGTATTAGCGGTTGAAGATTTGATCAGTAAAACCAGTAATGCATCGGGCTCTGGTGTTATCGCTGATGATGCCATTTTTAATGCCAGTTTAAGTCAAAACGCTGCCGGTGAACTTGAAATTGCAAGCTTAGGGCAACGATTTGATGGTGATGCGCAAAGTAATTTAGTCGCCCGTTTTGCTGTACAAGGCGCGAAGGGAAGCTCGATTTTCACTAATGCGATGGTGGGCTGTAAAGGGGTTAACTTGTCGGGTAGTGGCAGTATCGATAGTTACGATTCGAGCAAAGGCACCTATGAAGAAACCAAATCTAATGATGGTGATGTTTCAACGATTGCTGGTGATTCAGATGTGGTGCTATCGGGCCATTCACCGATAAAAGGCGATGTAAAAGCAACCGGGGTTATCTACTTAAATGGTTCATCACCAATTATTGGTAATATCCATTCAAATACCGGCGTTTATATCTCTCCTGGCAGTGGTTTACGTGTTGACGGTAATGTCTATACCCGAGGTTATTATACCCACCGTGGTGGGACTGTTTCGGGGGTTGTGCGAGCCAATGGTGATGCGAAAATGCAGTGGTCAACATTCATCACTAATAGCCAAGGCGAAGCTCTGGATATTATGTATGGCGGCTCAGGCGATTTTAAAGACACCTACAATAATCAACAAGATGGTGTGCACTACAGTGATAGCAAGTTTAACGTAAACCCGAATGTAGAACCGATAACCGTTGCTGACCCAACAGCCCCCGATTATGACCCAACAAATCCAGACACCAGTTGCGACCCGTTAATTTTGCCAGAGAAAATGACAGACATCACAGATCAAGTGAGCAGTTATAGTTCTGTTTCGATTGGTCCTACGCAACAATTTAAACTTAATACTGAAAAGGGCTTTTTTAGTAGCGGTGGTAGCCAAGTAATTGTGCCGAGCCTTGCCGATATTTTCTTGTTTAACTCTAAAGCGCAAAACCAAGCCAATGGCAGTAATAGCAAAGAGTACATTTTTGCACTTGATAGACTCAAGATGACCAGTGACGGCAAAATGGAAGTTTCTGGTGGTGATGTTATTTTACTGATTGATGGCGACTTTTCGATGGAAGGGGATACTAGCCTAACAATTAAAAAAGACAGTAGCTTAACAGTGTTATTAACCGGAAAAGTAAATATTGGTGCAGGCGCAAAAGTCATTACTGAGCAAGAAGGATTAACCACCAGTGGCCATCCGTCGTTATCATTTTATTCATCATTTAATGGTGTAAATGGTGTGCAATTTAGTGGTGCTGCGAATTTATATGCGGCTATTTATGCCCCTTTGACAACAGTGAAGCTATCGGGCAGTGGTGAGCTGTTTGGTAGTGTGCGTGGCTCAACAATTACCGCAACAGGGGGCAGTGGTGCTCACTATGATGCGGGTTTATTACAAGTACAAAATGGCGGCACGCCTGCTTCTTCGGCACGTATCGTATTTTTAGGTTGGAGCTACAAAACCGCAGAAACAACTGAAGAAGAAAGCGAAGCATCACCTGGAGAATAACGCAAAGCCTCAAATAAAATTGTGTAAGCTCAATTATTTGTAGCTTACACAAAAAAAATTAATTTCATTTAAACCTTTTGAATCCCTCCTTACGTCTAATACACTAAATTCACAACAATAATCATAAAGGACAACATCCAGGATGTTGATAGATGCAGAACAAGCGTTCGCCCAGCAAAGTGAGCATGCCTTGATTGAGCGCGTAAAAAGCGGTGATCAAGCAGCCTATGCAACACTTTATGAGTTGCATGTGAAGCGGGTTTATAGCCTATGTTTGCGATTACTTGCTGACAAAGAGCACGCCGAAGATGCAACACAAGAAGTGTTTGTACAGTTGTGGCACAAAATCGCGAACTTTGATGGACGCTCACAATTTTCGACTTGGTTACACAGTGTTACCAGCAATATTGCGATTAGCTACATTCGCAAACATAAAAGCTGGTTTCAAAAAGTAGTGAGTTTTGAACAAAGCGGTATGGATGAGCAAAGCGCAGCAGATTGCGACGGCTTTAACGGCCTCGATAAATTAGTACTGAGACTACCTGAGCGAGCACGTATGGTGTTTGTACTCCATGCAATTGAAGGTTATCGCCATGAAGAGATAGCAAGCATGCTTGATATGGCGGTCGGTTCAAGTAAATCGCAATTTCACCGTGCAAGGCAGTTATTAAAAGAGTGGTATGAAAATGAGTAAGCCAGAATTTGAACAATTTTTAAATGACTCGCTTAACCATAAGCAAGATATTAGCCCAGACAAAGATCTCTGGCCCGGTGTTGAGCGAGCAATTGCAACAGGGCAATCAGAGCAAACTGATAAGCCAACCCATGGCTGGAATAAACTCGCTGCAGTTGCCGCTTGTTGTATTGCCGCACTATTGACCGTACAGCTTTTTGTTGGCCAAGGTGAGCCAAATAGCATGATGGCAATGAGCGATTATTTTACCAAGCAAAAGCAAGGTTTGTTGGTGCAGTATCAAAATCAACCTGCATTAACCGATAACTGGCAGCAACAACTAAAAGAGTTAGAAGAAGCCGAAAGTGCCATTAAGCAAGCACTTGAGAATGAACCTGAAAACCCAGCTTTATTACAAATGCTGTCGCAGGTTTATCAGCAACAATTGGACTTAATTAACAAGGTGCATGCACCGAAGTGGCAAACGATTTAGGAGTGACAATTATGAAATTACTAGCCTTAACTTTAGGATTACTGCCACTGATGGCAATGGCAGGACAAACTATTAATGAACAAATTGATGTACCTGCAAATAAACGTATTTTTATTGAAAACCAACGTGGTGATGTACGCATTGAAGGGTGGGATAAACCACAACTTAAAATCGAAGGTGAGCTTGACGATAAAGCACAAGGCTATCGTTTAGAGGTTGAAGGCAGCCGTGTTGAATTTATCGTAAAAATGCCGCGTAACTTAGGTGGCTGGAATAGCGGTGACGGCTCTCGATTGACCATTTACATGCCAAAAAGTAGTGAGCTTGAGTTTGCTGGGGTGAATGTCACAGTTAGTGCTAAAGAGCTTGAAGCAGGTGCAGAGATTGATACCGTCAACGGTGATATCACAGTGCAAGATATTAGCGGCAACATGAGCTTTGAAACGGTCAATGGTGATGTAAATGCCCACGACTTAAACGGTGATATTCGCTTTGAAACAGTCAATGGTGAAATTAACGATAAAAACTCGCAAGGTGCTTTACGCTTTACCGCGGTGAATGGCGACATTAAGTCAAAAACCAAAGCACAAGATGTTCGCCTTGAAAATGTAAACGGTGATATCGACTTTGCTTTTGATGCAATTAAAAAGCTGCGCATCAATACCGTAAATGGTGAAGCAGAAGTTCACATCAACAAGTTACTAGCAGATGCCAATATTCGTTTTGAATCAGTCAGTGGTGACGCCGAGTTTTACTTCCCAGCTGATGTATCGGCAAAGTTTGAAATTGAAGCTCACGCTAACGGTAAAATTGTTAATGAGCTCAGCGATGACAAAGCAACGAAGGCGAAATATGGCCCATCTAGCGACTTAGAATTTAGTATTAACGGTGGGGATGCTGATATCGAAATGGATACGATTAGCGGACGTATTGAACTTCGTAAACAGAAATAACGATTAGAGCTCACTCAATTACAATATTTCACTCAATTACAATAAAGCGGGAGGACTTCCCGCTTATACCAATCGTGTTAAGTTGTTGGTCTTAAATAGCGACAGATAAATGAAGTGATAACAAGGCAGAAATTTTGACATGTAGTTACTCTACTTTAGACATTTCTAACGCAGTTAGCGCTTTTTTAGCACGCTAGAATGACCAAATATTTAAGTCGATTGGTATTAACTATTTGCACAGCCTTAGCAAGTAGATAGAATAGAGCCATTCAATTTTAGTTTTGTGATGTTATGGCCAAACCAGATAAGCAAGTCGATACGTTAAAAGTCCCTCCCCATTCAATAGAAGCTGAGCAATCTGTTTTAGGTGGTTTAATGCTTGATAATCAAGCGTTTGACCGAGTTGCTGAGTTAGTGGTTGCGCAGGATTTTTATACCCGAACCCATAAGCTGATTTTTGAGGCTATGGTTAGTCTTGCTGAAGGCGGTGATCCAATCGATTTGATCACTATTTCTGAGAGCTTAGAGAAAAATAATCAGTTAAGTAGTGTTGGTGGTTTCGCCTACCTCGCTGAAATTGCTAAGAACACACCAAGTGCGGCGAACATTGATGCCTACGCGAATATCGTGCGAGAGCGCGCTGTTATTCGTGAAATGATTGGTGTTGCGAACGAAATAGCAGAAGCTGGTTTTAGCCCTGAAGGGCGTACCAGTCATGACCTGCTAGATTTTGCTGAAAGTAAAGTATTCAAAATTGCTGAGCAGCGTAGTAAAAGCACCGAAGGTCCACAAAACTTACACAGTATCTTAGAAAAAACCGTTGATAAGATTGAAGAGCTTTATCAGTCACCACAAGATGGTGTGACGGGTGTAAGTACCGGCTATGCTGACCTAGATAAAATGACGGCGGGTATGCAGCCTTCTGACCTTATCATTGTGGCGGCACGTCCATCGATGGGTAAAACAACCTTTGCGATGAACTTAGCCGAACACGCAGCCATGACACAAGATAAGCCTGTACTTATTTACTCACTAGAGATGCCTTCAGAGCAAATCATGATGAGGATGCTGGCATCGCTAGGTCGTATTAACCAAACTAAAGTTCGTACCGGTCAGCTAGATGATGACGATTGGGCGCGTCTGTCGTCAACCATGGGCTTGTTGATGGAAAAAGGTAAGATGTATGTTGATGATGCATCGGGCCTAACACCAACAGATGTGCGTTCGCGTGCACGCCGTATTGCCCGCGACCATGGCGGTATTAGTATGATCATGGTCGACTACTTGCAGTTAATGCGTGTGCCAAGCTTATCGGATAACCGTACCTTAGAGATTGCTGAAATCTCTCGTTCATTAAAAGCACTGGCAAAAGAACTGCAGTGTCCGGTTATTGCACTATCGCAGCTTAACCGTACCCTAGAGCAACGTGCCGATAAACGCCCGATCAACTCCGACTTACGTGAATCAGGCTCAATCGAGCAGGATGCCGACTTAATCATGTTTATTTACCGTGATGAAGTGTATAACGAAGACAGTACTGAAAAAGGCGTGGCCGAAATCATCATAGGTAAGCAACGTAACGGTCCAATCGGTAAAGTACGTTTAACCTTCCAAGGTCAATTTTCGCGTTTTGATAACTACGCGGGTCCAGCTATGGACGACGAATACTAATGCGCTTAGCCATTGCCGAAATCAACCTAAAAGCACTTGCTCATAATTTAGCACAAGTGAAGCGCTTTGCGCCTGGTTGCAAAGTAATGGCAGTGCTTAAAGCCAATGCCTATGGCCATGGCTTAGTTAAAATTGCTCAATACTTAAATGATGCCGATGCATTTGCGGTTGCTCGAATAGACGAAGCGCTAGCGCTACGTGCAGGTGGACTGACAAAACCTATTGTATTGCTTGAAGGTTTTTTTCATAAAGATGATTTACCTATCTTGCTTGCCAATAACTTTCAAACCATTATTCATGATGAAAATCAGCTCGCAACGCTTGAAAATACAAGCCTTGATGCACCAATTGCGTGCTGGTTAAAGGTGAATACGGGTATGCATCGACTGGGTATTGCGCCATCGCAATTTGAGTCTTTCTACAGTCGCTTAAAAGCAAGCCCGAATGCCCGCGATGACATTAAGTTAATGACGCATTTTTCATGCGCCGACGACATCAATGATGAAAAAACCGCTCAGCAAATTGCCTTATTTGACTCACTGGCAGATGGCAAAAGTGAGCAGCATTGCCTTGCAAACTCTGCTGGCATTATTGCTTGGCCAAAAGGTCATGGCGAGTGGGTGCGCCCTGGCTTGATGCTTTATGGTGTATCGCCAATGCTCAATGGCGTAGGGCAACAGCACGGACTAGAGCCTGTTATGCGTTTAACAACGCGAGTTATCGCGATACGCGATGTCGATGCCGATCAGTGTGTTGGCTATGGCGGACGCTGGCATAGCGATAAACCGACTAAGCTTGCGGTGGTTGCGATGGGCTATGGTGATGGTTATCCACGTCATGCTGAGCAGGGCACACCTGTGGTTATTAAATCACAACGCTATGGTATTGTTGGCAGTGTAGCGATGGACATGATCACGGTGGATATTGGTGATAACCGCGACAACATCAAAGTGGGTGATGAGGTGATTATGTGGGGGCCTGAGCTACCCGTTGAAGAGATTGCCCAGTGCGCAACAACTATTCCTTACGAGTTACTCTGTAATATCACCCCACGTGTGAGCTACGAGTATCAAGAGTAACTTTGTTACTCTTTAATAAAATACACGTCACTGAAACCCATTCGTGCGAATTCTTGGTCACGAAAGTTACGTACTGCTGCAGAGCCTTTTGAAGTCATTTCGACTTGCTGTTCCATCTTTAAATAATTGGTTAAATCAATGCCTTCAGCCGCAGCAATGGCATGGTACATATCGCGGTATTTATCTTTTGCAAAATTGATTTCGCGAGGCTGGTTTTTAAATTTGTAAGTGATGCGGCGTGCCATAATGAATCCTCAATGTTTATCGGGGCTGATTTTACACTAAAAAATAACCATAGCCATGACTTGTTAGTATAAGCGGGTTACAATGCAATACTTTTCAAAGACTCGGTAAATCATAATGAAACTTTCAGTAGAGATCAGTAAGTACCCACTACATCAAGACTACATTCCGTTTATCAAAGGTTTTATTGACCGTGTAAACAGTTACGAAGGTCTTAAAGTGATCACCAACACCTTATCTACTCAGATTTTCGGTGACTATGATTTAGTGATGTCTGTACTTAATACTGAAATCAAACGTTCTTATGAAGAGTTTGGTAAAGCTATTTTCGTCTGTAAATTCTTACATGGTGACTTGTCGCCTAGCGAAGACTAAACCCTAAAGTAGCGCGAGTTATGGAATTTTTAAGCGAAACCTTCTCTGGCTTTACTGCCATGTCGCATTGGGAATATATTGCCGTTGCCCTATCGATGGCGTATTTACTGTTAGCGATTAAAGAAAGCTTATGGTGCTGGCCAGCCGCGTTTGTGAGCACCTTTATTTATACCGTAATGTACTGGAATGGCGCACTGTTGATGGAGTCGCTCCTTAATTTTTACTACATGTATATGGCGGTATATGGTTGGGTGGTTTGGCGCAGGGGCATGAATAATAAAGATCATTTGCCCATTATTTCATGGTCGTTAAAGCGTCATGCGGTGATTTTGCTTGCCACCTCACTGGCCTCAGTTGCCATTGGTTTTGTGATGACCAATTACACTCACGCTGATTTTGCTTATTTAGACAGCTTTACCACCTGTTTTGCGGTGGTGACAACCTACCTTGTTGCCAAGAAGGTACTGGAAAACTGGTTGTACTGGATTGTGATTGATGCAGCATCTATGTATCTATACTTTGAAAAAGGGTATTACCCAACCTTAGTACTTTTCGTGTTTTACACCATTATGGCCGCGTGGGGCTTTAAAACCTGGTATGAAGAATACGAGCAGCATCAGGCTAAGCCGCTTGCACAGCTATAGATGAAAACTGAGCAACAAATTCACGCGCTTTTTACGCGCTTCAACTCACGTTTAGTTATCACCTCAATCAGCCCGCTGGTTGAGGGGCTAAGCAATGATAACTACCTGGTTAAAACAGCAAGCCAAGATTTCTTGGTTAAGCACTATCGCGACCATTGGCCGGCGATTGGCCTTGCAGCGCAAGCGCACTTTGCAAAGCAAAGCTGCTGCCCAGCCCCACTTTGGTTAGAGCAAGCAACCGATACGGCTATTTTCGAATACGTGGCAGGTAGTATTGCCAGCGGTGAATTTTGTAGTAGCTTATTGCCCGACTTAGTTAATTTACACCGTTACCCTGTGCTTACTGAACCTATGGATATTGCCTACGAAATTAACTACTACCAACAAACAGCGCGGTACCAGCAACATGCAGAGCTAATTAAACAGTCACTGGCTTATATTGCTTCAGTGCCTAAAGACATGGGTTTTTGTCATAATGATTTAGTGAAAGAAAATATCATTGTGAATGAGTCGGGTATGTTTTTAATCGACTTTGAGTATGCCAAAAGCAACGATGTTTACTTCGACTTAGCTGCGCTGGTAGTGAGCTTTGCGTTAAATGACGAGCAGCAACTGGCGTTACTTAAACGCTATCAAGCGTTAGTGTGCGAACATCATGAGTTTTACTTATCAGTTGAAAAGCTCGAGGCATTTCATGCGCTGTTTTTGCTTTTATGTATTTGTTGGTACGAACAACGTGGTGCGATGGATAAAGTGGCGCCACTGCTAATACAGCTTAACCACTTCATAGAAAAAGCTAAAAATTAAAGACCGCCAATTCGCTCGGCAAGTTCTTTATATTTTTTTACGTCTTCTGGATCAAACAAAGGTTCACCTTTGTCATCTTGTGATTTCGAGATCAGTAAATGCTCGCGAGCAAGACGTTTTACGCGTTCGACTTTTACACCTAAAAATTCCGCGACTTGCTCTGTAGACATTAAACTCATGATCAAATTCCCCTTACATGGCAATACTGCCACCTTGTTATTAATTTTATTAAGTATACGTTAATACCTTGGTTCTGCACGAAAGTGAAGTGTTTTAATGCAAATTGCTGAATTTATGTGCATATAAAGGCCTCGATGCTAGCATTTAGCACAAGATGCCATTATCATTGCCGGGTTGTCATGCTGATATCGCGAGTCAGTATTGACGACGACAAATGTGCTCTCGTGGTGAAATGGATATCACGTGGCCCTCCGGAGGCTAAGTTGCAGGTTCGATCCCTGCCGAGAGCGCCATTTGCTCTTCACTTTAATATCTTCTAAGCTCGATTAACTCCTCAAACAATTCCAAAAAGCTAATGACTTATCAACCTATCGCTTGTGGCGACTACGATAAATATGAATTATGGTGCATGCATAAATCTCTATTACGCATTACCTTAGTATCTGGTGAGCAGTTAGAAGGAAAAGCAGAGACCCTCAAAATACTCAACTCCGATGGTGAGCACCTGATTTTGGCAACAAAAAAAGGCGAACATGCCGTCCGCCTTGATTTAATTAAAAAGGTTGTCGCGTTATAGCCACTTCTTATTTTTAAAGTAAATGCCAATCCCAACAGTTAGCACCACCAAAAAAATAATAAATAAGCTAAATGCGTAAGGGCTTTCAGTGCCCGGAATACCGCCTACGTTTACACCTAGTAAGCCAGTTAAAAAGCCAAGTGGTAAAAACAGCGCTGCAACCACCGACATCACATACATGCGTTGGTTTAGTTGCTCAGATACTTGGCTTGTTATTGCTTGTTGAATAATTTGCGCGCGTTCAATTGAGCTATCTAGCTCTTCTAAATAACGGATCAACATATTGGTTGTTTCGTTTAAGCGTGCCTTATCGTCTTCATCTAACCACTTATATTTGTTGTTTAACAAAGTAATAAGCGCTTCTTTTTGTGGCCTTAAATAACGTTTTAACGCGATTGTTTGGCGGCGTATTTGTGCTAATGATTGATGATCAAAGCCTTTGTTTGGTTCATCAATTTCATCTTCAAAGCCATCGAGTGTGTCATCTAAACTGTCGATAACAGCTTGCATACGCGACGTTAAGTTTTGCGCCAATTGGCAAACTAACTCAGAGATTGAGCAAGGGCCATTGCCGCCATCAAACGATTCAACAACATCCTGCACCGATAATAAACGGCGCTTACGGGTTGTGATCACAATATTTTCGTTAATAAATAAGCGTAACGAGACCATGTCTTCTGGGCTTTGCGCAGGGTTTAGATTAACGCCACGTAAAAACAGCATATTACCATTAGTGACTTTGCTTAAACGCGGACGTGTTTCATCGGCAATAAGGGACTCAAGCTCGAAATCAGTTAATAAATTACTTTGCTCAAGCCAGTCAACGGCTTCAGCTTGGCTGTAGTCCATGTGCACCCAAAGTTTTCCGTGTTCGGGTTGCCAATTTTGCAGCTCAGTACTATTTTCAATAGCACGTGCACCGCCTTGTTCGTCTAAAATTAAGACATGAAGTAACCCATTGATCATATTGAACTCTCGTTTTACAAATAGTGGGATATGGTTGAGTATATACATTAGTATAGTCAAGACTATATTAATGAAATCGACTTATCGAGTGGATAAATATATTTCGTTGGTGTTTCTAGCTCTGTAGCGTATAAGACACTTTTTTATAGAGGGCACATTAATGAGCGCAAAAATTATTGTTGGCTGGCGAGAATGGCTTGGCCTGCCTGAACTGGGAATAGAAAAAATCAAAGCAAAAGTTGATACCGGAGCGAGAACTTCATGTATTCATGCTTTTGACATTGAGGAATTTTCAGAAAATGGCGAAGCATGGGTGAAATTTACTACCCATCCTCTACAAGACGATGTAGAAACAACGGTAGAGTGTCGCGCCAAAGTAGTTGAGCGTAAGTATGTGACCAGTTCAAGCGGTCAGCGTGAGCTACGCTACTTTATTGAAACAAAATTAGTCGCAGGAACCCAAAGCTGGCCTGTAAGGGTGACTTTAAGTAACCGTTCAACAATGAAGTTTAGAATGTTGTTAGGGCGTACAGCAATGGAAAATCGCATAGTCGTTGATCCGGCTTTATCTCATTTATTATAGGAAAAGGACTTATCACACGTTGCTACGTGTATGAGTTTATCAGTTAAGGTTTTTAACTTATGAAACTTGGTATTTTATCTCGCAACCAAAATTTGTATTCAACACGTCGCTTAATTGAAGCCGCAGAGCAGCGTGGCCACGAAGTGAAAGTAATTGATGCACTTCGTTGTTATATGAACATCAATTCAGAGCAGCCTGAAATCCATTACCGTGGTGAAAATTTAAAAGATTTTGATGCTATCGTGCCGCGTATTGGTTCGTCAGTAACTTTCTATGGCTGTGCGGTATTACGTCAGTTTGAAATGATGGGTGTATACCCTGTCAATGAATCTGTGGCGATCACTCGCTCGCGCGACAAGTTACGTTCACTTCAGCTACTCTCTCGTAAAGGTGTGGGTATGCCAGTGACAGGCTTTGCAAGTAAACCAGATGACGTAAAAGATTTATTAAGCATGGTGGGTGGCACGCCAGTCGTTATTAAGCTACTTGAAGGTACCCAAGGTATCGGTGTGGTATTAGCTGAAACACGCAAAGCCGCAGAAAGTGTAATTGAAGCGTTTATGGGCTTAAAAGCCAACATCATGGTGCAAGAGTATATCAAAGAAGCGGGCGGTGCTGATATTCGCTGCTTTGTATTAGGCGATAAAGTAATTGCCGCGATGAAGCGTCAAGCGCAAGAAGGTGAATTCCGTTCTAACTTACACCGTGGTGGTAGTGCGACGTTGGTTCGTATTACTCCAGAAGAAAGAAAAACAGCTGTTGCTGCAGCTAAAGCGATGGGTTTAAACGTAGCAGGTGTTGATTTACTTCGCTCTGCTCGTGGTCCATTGGTGATGGAGGTTAACTCATCACCTGGTCTTGAAGGTATTGAAGTTGCAACCGGTAAAGACATTGCAGGCATGATTGTCGAGTTTATTGAAAAAACAGCGGCATCAAAGAAAACTGCAACTCGTGGTAAAGGTTAAGAAAATAAGCGCTCTATTAAAAGGAAAAGTGCGTGGCTAAGGTTAAGAAAAATACACCGTTTTCAATTTTAGGCGATACGGTGGGTGTTGGCGAACGTAAAACATTTGCAATTGAAGCTGCCAAGCTTTACACCCATTCGCCGTTAAATATTCCAATTGAAGTCGTCAATGGTGTGCAGCAAGGGCCTGTATTAATGGTATGTGCTGCTATTCACGGTGATGAGCTCAATGGTGTTGAGGTTGTTAGGCAGTTGCTTGCTAAAATCGATCCAGAGCAATTGCGCGGTACTATTATTGCGGTACCGATTGTGAATGTGTTTGGCTTTATTCACAAGTCACGCTACTTACCAGACCGCCGTGACATGAACCGCAGTTTTCCGGGCTCAACGCGTGGCTCGTTAGCTGGGCGAATGGCGAATGCGTTTTTTACTCAAGTGGCAATGCATTGTACGCATATTATTGATTTACACACAGGTGCAATTCATCGTACGAACTTGCCGCAAATTCGTGCTAATTTGAGCGACCCTGCAACAGCAGCCATGGCAAAAGCGTTTGGCACCCCAGCAGTGATTGATGCGTCACTTCGTAATGGTTCATTGCGCAGTGAAGCGGCCAATTTAGGCATACCCGTTATTACTTATGAAGCTGGTGAAGCGCTTCGCTTTGACCCAATTGCCATTGCTGCAGGCGTGCAAGGTGTTGATTATGTGATGCGTCATTTAAAAATGGTGCGTGGTAAGCGTGCTAAGAAACTGCCAGAGCCGGTTATTGCAAGCTCGACGAGTTGGATACGTGCCGAAGTTGACGGTATTGTTCGTGCACAGGTATCACTGGGTGAGCGAGTAATGAAAGGGCAGGTTCTAGCTTATATAAGTAGCCCACTAGGTGATGCTGAACTTGAACTACTGGCGCCACGCAGTGGTATTGTCATTGGTCAGCAAACTATGCCGCTGGTAAACGAGGGGGATGCAGTATTCCATCTTGCTTACTTTGCTCACGCAAACAGCCTAGTTGAACAACAGCTCGAAAACTTTATTGATGAAATAAGTGATATTGAAGACGAGTTAAAAACCGCAGATTTAAATAACTAATAACCTATTCTGTAATTCAAAAAGCCAAACTATATGTTTGGCTTTTTTGTATCCGCCTGTCCCCATCTATTACTTGACCTTAGAGCAAGTGCAAGGTTTATAGTTTTTTTACTTACTTAATTGTCGTAAAAATGACTAAAGGATCAAAGATGAAAATGTTTCTATTTTACACAGGCTTATTTACGCTTGCTATTTCACTTACGCACGGCTTTTTTACAGAGCTAAGTGTTGCTCATATCGTGTTATTTCACCCTTTAGTCATTCTATTTTGTTTTATATTAATCGCCTACGGAAGCAGAAAAATAACACCTATTTAGCAAGGTCTCGTTAACTTTAAGCCGTTACTTTTTTGGGCCTAAAATACGTTTTATGGTTGGCGCTTTAGTCGCTGTAGGTGGGTTCTTTAACACCATTACAGGGCGGGTGACAAAGATGTTGTTTGGGTAAATCACTTTGTGACCATCAACATGCTCAAGTACAACATTCATTAAGCCCATTTCGATAATGCGGCCTTCTAAGAAGTTTGCACCGTCAATTACTCTTACCCAAAAGCCAACACGGCAGTCGTTTTGAATAAACATCAACAAGAACGCTGTTAGGTTACTTAGTAAAGACCAGGCGGCAAAAAGCGCGACACCTAGCATGGCAAAAATTGATGAGCCAAGTACTAATAAGCCCCGTAGCTCTATCCCCCAAAAAACTAACACTAAGCACAGCATAACAATGGCAAGAATAATATTCAGCAACAGCTCCGCACGGTATTCACGATGCGGATCAGCCTTGCCTTTAATTGCTTTTAACAGCAGCTTTTTGGTGGTTTTACGCAGTAATGGATAGAGCAAAACCGCGATAATAGTCACGATTAAATGATATTGCTCGTTAAAGAATTCGACGAAGTCCAAAAGGGTTCCTAAGTTAATATTTTACGCTTCGATTTTAGCTTTTTAGCTTAACAATAACACTACTTTAAAAGGTATTTTTAACCGTTACTAGCCATTGCACAGAGTCTATGTCGTCATCTTGCTTGTTAATAGGTGCGGCAATATCTAGGTGAATAACCGTACCGGCATTGGCACGGCTTGGCGCTAAGCGCAGGCCCACACCCACATTTTGTAGCACGTTACCATTGGCACCATTATCTTTGTCGTTATACCAAGCTCTACCAATATCATAAAACGCGGCACCACCCACTTTAAACAATTGTAGTAAGTCATATTCCCAGTAGTAGCGTTTTTCTAGAGTCACTAAGAAGCTGCGGTCGCCTACTTGGTAGTCAAGCGGGTAACCGCGTAGACCATTTTCACCACCAATAGTGAGTTGTTTATCAGCAGTGAGGTTTTCAGCATATTGTAAGCGTACTTTGGCATACCAGCTTTGCCTTAGTGTGGTATTGAGATAATACTGTAGCTGCGTGCTAGCGAATAGGTTTTCGACATCATCGGTTTCTTCATTCCAGTAGCCATCAAGGTCTGCTTTAAAGCGCCATAACTGATTGTCTCCAGAGTAATGCGCTTTTGATAAAGATAACGAATAAATAGTACGGCTGGCATCGTCGCTAAAATCATCACTCGAATAACCGAGTAAGGCATGGATATTCCAACCAAGGTTTAAATCTTCAGTGCGGTAGATGCTATCGAAGTTTCTAACCTTAACGTAGTGATCTTCAAACCATTGGCCACTAACGTAAGGGTAACTCAGCGTTCTATCTTCAGCGATAGGAAAGCGCGTGAATGGCGTTTCTCTAAAGGTTTCTTCTCGGTTTTCGATGCCAAGCTTAATGCGCTGAGTCCAACTATTACCAAGTTGTGATGAATGACCAAAGTAAGCGCGGTTTAATAAGGTTTTTTGTTCAAACTCACTAACTACGTCACCGCGATAGTAAAGTGACTCTCGGCGTTGATCAGAGTAACTTGTAACACCGTAGCTGTAGGGCGTATCAATCGAGAAAAAAGGATAGCTTACATCGAGATAATGACGTTTACCGTCATCGTTATCTGAATATTCTAAACGGCCTTGATAACGGCTAGAGAAAATATGCGGATCATCATACACAAACAGATAACCAGTGCGATCAGCATCACGGGTACGACTAAACGACACTCGTTTACCCCAGCCTAAAAAGTTAGATTCGCGAAAGCCAATGCTCGACTCATTCTTACCACCACTGCGGCTAAAGCTTATTTCGGGCAGTAGGGTCCACAGATCGCGCGTAATTACTTTTACATGTACGTTGCCATCACAATCGAGCTTTGCGTTGATACGCGCATCATATAAGTAGCCTTGTTTACGCAGTAATCGCTCTGACTCAAGCAGTTTACGTGGATTGTAAACATCACCTTCTTGAAACAATAAAACGCTGTGTATTACATTAGGCTCTGTAGTCATGTGAGCGCGATTGGCAAAGCGAAATAAAAAGTTATTTTCTTCTTCAAGCTCAGTGTTAAATACGTTCAGCTGTTCAAGTTCAATAGAGACTATTTTACGGTTATTAGCGGCATCGGGTAGGGGGTTATCCGCATCGAGCTGGCGGCGTAAGTTATTATCTTGTGATTTAAGCGTACGTTGGTTTTGACAATAATTACTATCGTCAGTAAAGAACTGCTCTGCATGAACATTGGCTGCTATGCAGATTGGTAATAGTGTTATTAACCTAGCAACAAAGTGCGACTGCTTAAATCCCATTTACACCCTTAGTTGAGTATCTCCTGTGCAACTACTACATACTAAGCGTGGGAAAATGTCTAGCTTATTATTGTAATTGCGCTACTAAATACTGATGAAGTTGTGGCAATGCAGCACTGGCTTCTATGCCCTCAGCATTGATCCAAATACTTTCACTGTAATGTTCAAAGTTTAGATTAAAACTATGATCTGTAAAGTGAAAGCGTAATTGATGACGATCAGCACCGGCATCAAAGTCGGCGGTTGTTATGGCTGGCGCGTGCAAGAAAAGGGTTGCCCAAAGTTCAAAGTCTTCATCGTGTGGAAGCTCACTCGACGTTATGAGAATAATCTCATGCTCGGCATCATAAGTTAGTTCAGTCATAGCAGTCCTAATTGGTGGCAAGATAGTCGCGAATGGTATTTAAAAACGGTGCGCCGTACTTATTGAGTTTAGTGAAACCAACACCTGACACCTTCAAAAACTCACTGTCGTTGGTTGGCATTAACTGCGCCATTTCAGCGAGGGTTTTATCATTGAATACCACATAAGGTGGTACATCATCGGCATCGGCCAGTTCTTTACGTAAAGCGCGTAATTTCGCAAATAACTTTTTATCGTAATTAAACTGAGCGAGTTTATCTTGGTAAACGTGCTTAGCTTGTAAGCGAGGCTCAGCAAGTTGCAATGCATATTCACTTTTAAGTACTGCACGGGCGGCTTCGGTTAAGCGTAATGACGAACCTTGGGTAATATCTTGGCTTAATAACCCTTGATGGATAAGCTGCCTTAAAATACTTAGCCAGAATTCCACGCTGTGTTCTTTACCTATGCCATAGGTGCTTAGCTGATGGTGATTGTTATCTCGAATGCGGCTAGTGTTTGCACCGCGCAGTAACTCAACAATATAACCAATCCCAAAACGTTGCTCAGCACGATATACACACGACAAGGCTTGTTGCGCTACAAGGGTGCCATCAAAGCTGGTGGGTGGGTTTAAGCAAATATCACAGTTACCACAGGTTTCGCGCTTATATTCACTAAAATAATTGAGCAAGATTTGTCTGCGGCATGTTTGTGCTTCGGCGAAGCTTGCCATGGCATTAAAGCGCTGCTCTTCAACACGACGACGTTGCTCGTCTTCAATATCTTCAAAAAAGCGGCGTACGCGGCCTATGTCTGCCGGATCAAAATACATAATCGCTTCTGCAGCCAGGCCATCACGACCTGCACGACCGGTTTCTTGATAGTAAGCCTCGATGCTTTTTGGAATATCGTAATGCACCACAAAACGTACGTTTGGTTTATTAATTCCCATGCCAAAGGCAACGGTCGCAACCACAATTTGAATATCGTCACGGGCAAAGCCCGATTGCACAAATTGGCGTTGCTCGTTACTCATTCCCGCATGGTAGGCGGCGGCATTGAACCCGGCGTCTGCAAGTTTTTCGGCTACATCATCAACCCGTTTGCGGCTGGTGCAATAAATAATGCCACTTTGATTTTGCTGCTCTTTTAAATATCGAAGCAGTTGCACCATAGGTTTGAATTTTTCTTCTATGGTGTAACGAATGTTCGGTCTATCGAAGCTACCAGTGTGCACGTAAGGGTGGTTAAGCTGAAGCTGTTCAATAATATCGTAACGAGTTGCTTTATCTGCCGTTGCTGTAAGGGCCATCATGGGCACATGCATAAAGCGTTGCTTTAACTCGTTGAGCCGACAGTAATGCGGCCTAAAGTCATGACCCCAATGCGACACACAGTGAGCTTCATCAATTGCAAAAAGTGCGAGTTTTAGATGACTCAAGCGTTCTAAAAATTCGTGTTGCAGTACTTTTTCTGGTGCAACATATAACAGCTTAATTTGCCCATAGTGCAATTGCTGATAGACAGCTTGCTGCTCTTCAAAAGGCAGGCTGTTGTTGATGTAGGCCGCTTGCACGCCGAGTGCTCTTAGTTGGGCAACTTGGTCTTGCATCAAGGAAATAAGCGGCGAGATAACCACAGTCACACCATCAAGGATCAAAGCAGGTACTTGATAGCATAATGATTTGCCTCCACCCGTTGGTAGGAGTACAAGCGAGTCTTGTCCGTCTAGCGCTGCGGCTATAATCGCTTCTTGGCCATCACGAAAGTCCTTGTAACCAAACACTTGTTTGAGTACGGCTTGTGGTGATCTAACGGGTGTGTTGGACATTGCGGTATTGGTATTCATCGCCGTGCATTTTAGTGGTTTTTTATGGCGATGTCTGTAGAAATATACCCAAACGACCTCAAGATGCAGAATTCAGCGTTTCACAGGTGCTTAATATCAAGGCGTTACTTTGCAATAATGACAGTCCCTTTTAAGAAGTAAATACATGGGTTTATTTAGCGTGTTTTGGTTGCGTCACTGCTAAGGGGGCGTAAAATAGCGTTTTTAAACTATAAAGCCAAACTTATGCCTACCAACATTGAGCAGCGAAAAGGCGTTATTTTCGCTTGTTTAGCCTTTTTTATGTGGGGTCTTGCGCCCATTTACTTTAAGTTTCTACAGCAGATTTCTGCGTTTGAAATCTTAATGCACCGTGTTATTTGGTCGGTGTTATTTTTACTTCTTATTATTGCTGCTCGTCATCAATGGCAGCGTATTCGTGTTGTACTCGGACAACCTAAATTACTTTTGATGTTGGTAATAACAGCAAGTTTACTTGGCTTTAACTGGGGGTTATTTATTTGGGCAGTGAACAATAATCATATGCTCGATGCCAGTTTAGGTTATTACATAAATCCATTACTGAATGTGTTATTGGGTATGTTATTTTTAGGTGAGCGACTACGCAAGTGGCAAGGCGTTGCGGTAGGTCTAGCGCTTTGTGGTGTGTTGCTTCAGCTTGTGAGCTTTGGTTCATTCCCTGTGGTTGCTTTCTCATTAGCAGGATCGTTTGCTATTTATGGGTTACTTCGTAAAAAGCTGCCGATTGAATCATTGCCAGGGTTATTGCTTGAAGCGCTTATATTATTGCCAGTTGCGCTTATTTACTGGTGGTTGATGGCGCCTACTGCAAGCTCAGATTTAACTGCGAATGATTGGCACATTAACGTGTTACTCATTAGTGCTGGTGTGGTGACAACCTTACCGCTGTTATGTTTTACCGGTGCAGCAAAGCGCCTGCAATACAGTACGCTTGGCTTTTTTCAGTACATTGGCCCAAGTTTAATGTTTATGCTTGCCGTGGCGTTTTACGGTGAGGTATTTGATGCTGAGCGAGTGGTGACGTTTGCGTGTATTTGGAGCGCTTTGGCATTATTCAGCTGGGATTCGTATCGTCAGAGCCGTAAGCAACGCAAAGCGCAATTAGAGGCGGTAACTAAGCCTGTGTAGGCTTAGCTTACTAGTTTATTGCGTCCAGTGTCTTTTGCTTGATAAAGCTTTAAATCGGCCTGTTTTATTAGTTCATCCAAACTATAAACAGGCCCATTATGAAAACCAATCGACAGTGTAAACTTGATATGGTCTTTACTGAACTCAGGGCTGTGTTTTTCGACAAATAAGCGGAATTTCTCTAAACGTTGCAGAGATTCTTGCGGGTCTTGATCTGCAAAATAGACTGCAAACTCTTCACCACCAAAGCGGCCTACTAAGTTATCTTCAAAATACTTTGCCATACATTGCGATAGGCCCTTAAGAACTTCATCACCGGCATCATGACCGTAGTTATCGTTAATTGATTTAAAGTGGTCAATATCAATCATGGCTAAAGAGACTGAGGTATCTGACACTTTTGCAGCTTTTAGATGACTGTTTGCTTCACCAAAGAAATAGCGGCGATTAGGCAGCTTAGTGAGGTAATCAGTGTTTGCTTGTAAACGAATCGTTTTAATGTTTTCAAGCATGTCGACGTTCTGGCTGAGCCGACAATAAAACTCTTCATTGTTGAATGGCTTACGAAGGTAATCGTCTGCGCCAGATTTCAAAAAGCGCGTTGATAAATGCAGAGTATCGAGTGCAGAAATGCCGATTATGGCCTTTTCATCGTTGGAGTATAAACGGCGAATTTCAACACAGAGCTCATCCCCATTCATGTTAGGCATTTCATTATCGGTAATGATCACCGATATTTTTGGGTTTTCAGCCAGTACTTTTAAAGCATCAACACCATCAACCGCTTCGATTGTTTGGTATTTATGACGGGTTAATAAGTTACAAATATGGTGGCGTGTTGCCGCTGAATCATCGACTACTAATACCAATATTTGCTCATTACGAGGCAAGCGAGCCAGTTGTTTTTCTAGGTATTGATAGGCTTGTTTATTTTCTTTGGTGATGTAATCAATAATGGGGTGTTTTTCAACGATACTACGTGTTGTTTCGTCAAGGTTGCCAGTCATTACAATGGTCGGGATATCGGCTTCGATGGTGCAAGGAACTGCTTCACCGTTTGGCGCATCAGGCAGAATAAAATCTACTACGGCACAAAAGTAACTGTGCTTGCTAATGAGCTCTTTTGCCTCAGCTAAGCTACCGGCTATGTCGGCTTCATAGCCAACTTTTTGCGCGATGTGCTTTTGCACCCGCGCAATGGTTGGCGTATCTTCAATTATTAATATTCTTCGAGTCACAGCTTGCCTTGTAATAACTTATTGGCGAAACAAAAGTTATTACAAGTTTTAACCCTAAAAGGGTAAAAAAGCAAATTGTTATAGGCTGTCTGACTCAGAATAATATTCAACACTTTGTGGTGTTGAGGTCGCAATGCGAGAGCGCCCAAATAATGTGTGAAACTTGGTTTTACAGGTTGTTTGCTTAAGGTATTTTATCCAAGCGCGCTCAATCGGATTGGTCGCTTCAAGATTACCGGTAACAACTTGTACAAATTGAGTTTGAAATTCATTTTGTGGTTCTAGGGTTTTGTTGTATAAACCCTTTAGAACAACACCATGCTGCTCGAGAATGTCGGCTTCTAGCAAAGTGAAGTGACCACTACGACCAAAACCGCGTGGGAAATTTTGATCATCATAGAATTGACGTTGGCTTGCAAATGCCTGACGAAGTGATGAAATGTCATTGCTCATGGCTTTATCCTCATGCCCTAATTTCTTGCTGGAGTATGGATCAAGTTGTCGATTTTATTAAACAAATTATTTTTATCGTAAGGGTAAAAAATGGATATCGATTTATTGAAGACTTTTGTTGAAGTGGTTCGTACACGCCATTTCGGTAAAGCAGCTGAAAATTTATATATTACACAGTCTGCGGTGAGTTTTCGGATCCGACAATTAGAGCAAGGTTTAGGCGTTAACTTATTTATTCGTCAACGAAACAACATACAGTTAACGGCGCCGGGTGAGAGACTACTGCCACACGCACAAATGATCATTACGGGTATGCAGCGCGCAAAAGTTGATGTGGCACTTGCAGATAATATGCATAAGCAAATTAGCTTAGCGGGAACACCTAATATATGGGATGCATTTTTACAGTTTGGTATTACTAATATTGTTTCTGCTATGCCGGGTGTGTCGTTAGTTGCTGAAGTCAAAGCACAACAAGAGAGTACTCGCTTATTACTGGAACGTACTCTAGATTTAGCAGTGTTGTTCGATCCCCCTAAAGTAGATGAACTAGTTGTACAGCGAATTTGTGAGCTACCTATTATTCCAGTGAGCGCCTTTGAAACTGCAAATAGTGAAAACTTTTTCGATAACCAATATGTTTATGTTGATTGGGGAACCACCTTTTCTTTATGGCATGCTCGTGAGTTTAACGGTCACGCTCCTCCTTATTTTAGAACCAGCACAGGTCGTATTGCACTTGACTTAATTTTGAAGTGTGGCGGCAGTGCGTTTATTCCTCAGTTACTAGTTGAAGAGCAGCTTAAATCTGGTGAGCTTTATCATGTTGAAGATGTTGCGCATACTTCGCGCGATGTGTTTGTTGCTTACCACAGAGATAACGAACAAACTCCTTTATTAGAGAAGTTAGTGACCTTATTAACTGAACTACAAATAAAAGCTTAAAATTAATTTAATTTAGCTTTCATAAAAAATTAATGCTGCAACAGCAGGTTACGTTTTTATTTCAAAAATAATTACATTTTGTGAAGCTAAATTGACGCTTTTATTTCAATTGTCATCTTTCTGTCATTTTTCGCTGTCACACTGCGCGCATTGAAACACAACATGTGTTTTTTGTTGCGATTATTGAGGAAACGACATGAAATTTGCAAAGTCTAGCTTATTCCTAGCTTTATTTGGTGGTTTATCTTTTTCTGCATTAGCTGATGTAGATGTATATGGTAAAGCAAACGTGACTGTTCAATCATCAGATGATGGCGAAGGGTCTTTCACTGAAATTAAAAGCAATAACTCACGTTTTGGCTTAAAAGGTTCAGAAAAAATTTCTGAAGGTTTAGAAGCTGTTTATAAATTTGAGTTTGGTGTAGACGTATCTGACGCTGATTCAAAAGGCGACAACGACGATAACATCACTGCACGTAACCAATACGTGGGTGTTAAAGGTAGCTTTGGTCAAGTTGTTATCGGTCGTAACGATACAGCAATGAAGCAGTCTCAAGGTAAAGTTGATTTATTCAATGACCTTGAAGGTGATATCAAGAACGCATTTAAAGGTGAAAACCGTTTAGGCGACACAATTTCTTATGCTTCTAAAGACTTCAGTGGCTTCAAAGTATTAGCAACTTATGTGGCTGAAGATGATGTAGATGCTGATAACGGTTACTCAGTAGCGTTAACTTACGGCGATGCTAAACTTAAAGAAAGCAAACTTTATGCATCAGTTGCAGCTGACAGCGAAGTAAAAGGTTACGACATTGTTCGTGCAACAGTTCAAGGTAAACTAGGTGACTTCAAACTAGGTGCTATGTACCAAACACAAGAAAAAGTGGATGGTAGTGCAGAAGCTGATGGTTACTTAGTAAATGCTGCTTACCAAATGAATAGCAACACTTTCAAAGTACAGTACCAAGTAATTGACTTTGATGAAGGCGATAAGAAAACAGCTATCTCTGCAGGTGTTGATCACAAGCTTAGCAAAAACACCAAAGTATTTGGTTTCTACTCAACGTTTGATACAGACAATCAAGTTGACCAAGACTACCTAGGTGTTGGTATTGAATACAAGTTCTAATCCAACCTTTGGATAACTCCCTAACTTGTCAGCCCAGCTAATTAGCTGGGCTTTTTTGTTCTAGCCGAGAATTTGTAGCCTAGTTAGACTTGCGATCAAGCTTGTGCGTAGTTTGATTTGCCAGCAAGCCAACGTTGAATCAATTTATCGGTAAGCTCTGGATAGTCGTTCAAAATTTTGAAGGCAATGGGTCTTACATGATCGAGTGTTTGTTTATCGCGGTTTAAGTCGGCGATTTTAAATTCGGCTAGGCCTGTTTGTTTGGTACCAAGTACTTCACCAGGGCCACGGATTTCGAGATCTCGCTCAGCGATAACAAAGCCATCATTACTTTCACGCAGCACACCTAAGCGCTTTTGAGCCGTCGCTGATAATGGCGCATGATAAAGTAAAACACAGTGTGATGCCGTTGCCCCACGACCAACACGGCCGCGCAGCTGGTGGAGTTGTGCAAGGCCTAACCGTTCAGGGTTTTCAATAATGATAAGGCTGGCATTAGGCACATCAACACCTACTTCAATCACCGTTGTGGCAACGAGTACATGAATATTACCCGCTTTAAACTCGCTCATAATGGCTTGTTTTTCGGCGGCTTTCATCCGGCCATGCACTAAGCCAACGTTTAGCTCTGGCAATGCCGCTTTTAATTGCTCTGCGCTATCTTCCGCGGCTTGGCATTGCAGTACTTCAGATTCATCAATCAGAGTGCAAACCCAATACACTTGACGACCTTGCTCTGTACACGCTGTTCTCACACGTTGAATTATTTCGTCTCGGCGTGCATCTGGAATAGCCACCGTTGTAATAGGTGTTCTACCGGGTGGTAACTCATCAATCACTGAGGTTTCTAAGTCAGCGTAGGCTGTCATTGCTAGCGTTCGCGGGATAGGTGTTGCTGTCATCACTAATTGGTGCGGGTAACAATCACCAAAGCGGCCTTTTTCGCGCAGTGATAAGCGCTGGTGAACACCAAAGCGGTGCTGCTCATCAATAATAATTAAAACGAGATTGTTAAACTCAACCTGCTCTTGGAATAACGCATGGGTGCCAACAATCATTTGTGCTTCCCCAGAGGCGATTTTTTCCAAAGTTGCTGCGCGCTCTTTACCTTTACTTTTGCCACCTAACCAAGCGACTTCAACACCGAGTTGATTAAACCATTGGCTAAAGTTGATACCATGTTGCTCTGATAAAATCTCTGTTGGTGCCATTAAAGCTACTTGGTAGCCTTCGCTTATCGCGGTGAGCGCACTGAGTGCTGCAACTAAGGTTTTACCGGAGCCTACATCGCCTTGCACTAGGCGCATCATCGGAAACGGGTGTTGTAAGTCACCTTTGATTTCTGCCACCACACGACTTTGCGCGTTAGTTGGGCTAAAGGCTAAATTAGCTAAAAACTGCTGCTCAAGTTGATTATGAGGCTTTAATGATACTGCTTTTACCGTTTGCCCTTTTTGACGTAGCTTTAAAAGACTTAAGTTTTGCGCAAGCAGCTCTTCAAACACTAGCCGTTGCTGGGCAGGGTGCATACCTTGTTCAAGGGCAGTTAAATCAACATCGTTTTGTGGGCGATGTAAGGTCATAAGTGCATCGGCTAAACGCATTCCGGTCGGTTGAAACTGTTCTGGCAGTAACTCTTCGACAGGGTATTTAGTTAATAGTGCAAGTGCTTGATCGCTAAGTGCACGAATAGATAACTGTTTTAGCCCTTCGGTAACAGGATAAACCGGCGTAAGCGTGGTATTAGTTGGTTGCTCAGAAGGGGTATCCGATAAGCTGTATTCTGGATGTGTCATTTCAAAGCCAGCACGACCACGGCGGATCTCACCAAAGCAGCGAATGATTTTACCTGTACTTAAGGCATTTTTTTGAGCTGCGCTAAAGTTAAAAAACCTCAGTGTTAAACGGCCCGTGCCATCATTTACTTGGCAAACCAGCATGCGCCTTTTTCCAAAAGTAATTTGGCTGGTTTCAATGGTGGCTTCAACACTAACATGGCTATGCGGTTGGAGTTCGCAAATTGGGTGAATGCGGGTGCGGTCTTCATAACGGTGAGGCAAATGAAACAGCATGTCTTGCACCGTATGAATATTTAGCTTAGCAAGACGCTCGGCCATTTTCGGGCCGACGCCTTTTAATTCTGTAATTGGGTATAACGCTAAGCTAGGATGACTCAAAGGTGACTCAAATTATTAATTAGTAGACTGTTTTTCAGTTTACTTGCACTCGTTAGTGGCTTCAAGCGGTTGCGTGTGTTTTAAAATGTTCCAGAACGTTTCATCAGCAACAATTTCACCATTTTCATCAAGCTCAGGGTACGGTAGCTCTTTTTCACGGCATTGTTCAGCAATGATAGGGTGGCAGCCTTCAAACAAGATGCGGTGCTTAATTTTCGCATCAAGCATATCGCGGTTGTAAAGTCCGGCTTCTTCACGTTGGCGCTGTGCTTCAAATAGAATAAGTGCCGCAGCAACAGATACATTAAGAGATTGCACCATTCCTTGCATTGGGATAATGATATTTTTATCAGCATGAGCGAGGGCGCGTGGTGAAATACCATCACGTTCTTGGCCAACAATAACAGCCGTCGGTTTGGTGTAATCAATTTCACGAAAGTCGACTGCATCGTCGCTGAGATGAGTTGCTAAAATTTGTACTTCAGGATTTTGCGCACGCATCATGGCAACCGCTTCATCGATATTACGATGCAAGTGAGTTTCTAGCCAGTTTTTACTACCACCTGAGGTATTGTTAGTTAACCATTTTTGATTCTCTGGCCATACTGCATGTACGTGATGGCAGCCAGTCGCGTCAGCTGTGCGGGCAATGGCCGATAAATTATGATGCTTATGTACTTCTTCTAAACAAACCGTTAGGTCCGTTTGGCGGCGGTCTAACACGCGCTTAACACGCTCAAAGCGAGTTGTATCCATAGTTGTGTGCTCGTTGACGGATTCTAATTGGCGCTGATTATACCCTAGGGAACAACAGCACGGCTAATTGGGTTTTGTAATGAGATCAGCGTTTCTGTTGATTGAATAGCTTCGATGGCTTGTATTTTGTTAATTAACACATCTTGTAGATGATCAATTGAGCGCGCCATCACTTTGATAAATATACTGTAATTACCTGTGGTGTAATAGGCTTCGACAACTTCTTCTAGTTCTTTTAAATGCAGTAAAGTTTGTGGGTAATCACGGGCATTGTTGAGGTTAATACCAATAAAACAGCAAACATCGTAACCAAGCTGTTTGGCATCAATACTGACTTGGGTGCCTGTAATAATTCCCGCTTGTTTCATCTTTTCGACCCGTACATGAATAGTCCCGGCACTGACTGCAAAGCGTTTAGCGAGTTCTGCATAGGCTGTTCGCGCATTTTCCATTAAAGCATTAAGGATGTTTTTATCGAGATTATCGATTTGATAATTTTCCATGGTATTTATTAGTGTTAATTATTGAATCAATAAATTTTATAGCATTATTTTTATGAAAATTTCAATGTTAAGTTCTTTTTATTGCGGGTTATTGAAAATTACCTTTGTTTAGTTGAGGATTGTTTTAACAGGAGGGGCCAAGCAGCGGGTTTCTCTAATTAAGCAAGTAACAATAACTGGGAATGAGGCCAATTATTATGAGTTCACACTACCTGCAGCAACAGCAGCAAATTAGTAAAGTAAAACAGTTTTTTTCAAGCCAATTAGAACAACAATTAGGGTTAGTTGAAGTACAAGCACCAATCTTGGCAAAAGTAGGCGATGGTATTCAAGATAACTTAAGCGGTACTGAAAATGCTGTATCGGTAGCAGTGAAAACAATTCCGGGTAGCCAATTTGAAGTAGTCCACTCATTAGCTAAGTGGAAACGCAAAACTTTGGCTGATTACGATTTTTCGGTAGGTGAAGGACTTTATACGCACATGAAGGCGCTTCGTCCTGATGAAGAATCTTTAAGCCCAATTCACTCGGTGTATGTTGACCAATGGGACTGGGAAAAAGTAATTTGCGAGAGTACAGAGCGTACTTTAGACAAGCTAAAAGAAACCGTGACATCACTTTACCAGGCTATTAAAGCAACCGAACGTTTTGTCGCAAGCGAGTTTGATTTAACGCCGTTTTTGCCAGAGCAAATCACCTTTGTACACAGTGAACAGCTACGCCAGATGTATCCTGACTTTACTGCGAAACAACGTGAAAAAGCGGTAGCACAAGAATACGGTGCGGTATTTTTAATTGGTATAGGCGGCACACTTGCAGATGGCAAAATTCATGACGTACGAGCACCGGATTATGACGATTGGTCAACACAAACCTGTAGTAAATTTGCAGGCTTAAACGGTGATATTTTAGTTTGGAACCCTGTGCTTGAAGATGCATTTGAAATCTCTTCAATGGGCATTCGTGTTAGCCCTGATGCCTTAGCTACACAATTAGCGATTACAGGCGATCAAGCTCGCCTAGAGTTTGATTGGCATAAACAGCTACTGGCGAAAAAGTTTCCGCAAACAATTGGTGGTGGTATTGGTCAATCACGACTCGCTATGCTGCTGTTACAAAAACAGCATATCGGGCAAGTACAAGTTGGTGTTTGGCCTGAACAGCTAAAACAGCAAGTGGAAGGAATTCTTTAAAGAGTAATGATCCTGGTAAAAAGAGGCTTTAAGCCCAATGCCAGTCAGTTAAGCTGACTGGCATTTCTTTTTTTATGTGGGTACTTTGATGGCTTAGGCTTTATCGCTCTTGGGTATCGCCTATCTTCTCTTCTAGGTGGCAGTTTAAATAGTCTCAGCGTACCTAACAGAT